>CAYJNC010000369.1:0-1686 GCA_964371185.1 uncultured Christensenellaceae bacterium | reverse complement strand
TACCGCAATCGGCACCAATGCCATCGCCTCTACTTCTATGGCAAAAGCAGGTGCACACAAGGTCGCAACCGGAGAAAACGCCGTTATCGTAGCCTGTAAGACGGCCGATATTATAGTCGGACCTATCGGCATAGTAATGGCCAATGCCCTACTCGGTGAAATTACGCCGAAAATGGCTAAGGCAATTTGCAAAAGCTCGGCAAAAAAAATACTTGTGCCCATAAACAAATGTGAAACCATAGTTGTCGGAACTAAAAATCTTAGCATACAAGAATTTATCGGTTTAGCCGTAAACGAAGTAGTATTATTAGTTAACAATTCAATATAAACGTTTATATCAGTACCAATCATTTGACATTATGTCGAATAATTGGTACTATATTTATATCGCAGATAAGAAGTCTGCATTTTTAAATCAAAAAATATATTTACCTTTTTAATCTGATTTTTAAAAAAATATGGCTGTTTATAGCAATGCTTTTAATAGTGCCCCGGTTGACATGGAACTTTAACTATCTATCGACCATTTTAAGCAGTCGTCTGAATATATTCTTGATACGCCTTTAAAAATGTTTTTAAGCAATTGGATATCAAAGCAGATATCGTCTTCTTGCAAGAAGATAATTTATTATTTAAAGGGGAATTTTTTATGCAAACAAAAAAAATGATATTGACGGCCCTTTGTATTTCGTTCGGCATACTTTTACCTATATTCTTACATTCTGTCCCCAACGCCGGCAGTGTGCTGTTGCCTATGCACATACCCGTACTTTTATGCGGACTCGCTTGCGGGCCTTTTTTCGGCCTTTTTTGCGGTATTGCTACACCTTTGCTTTCGTCACTATTAACCGGCATGCCTCCGGCAGCTTACCTTCCTTCTATGGTATGTGAACTTGCTGTGTACGGCTTGCTGTCCGGTCTTTTCTTAAAAAACATAAAGACAAAACGGCCGTTTACAAATGTTTTCATCTCCCTATTACTCGCCATGATAGGCGGCAGAATATGCTACGGTATATTAAATGCACTAATCTTCAACGTAGGCGAATATTCTCTTGCCATTTGGGCAACCGGTATGTTTGTTAACGCATTACCCGGCATAATAATCCAACTCATACTTATACCCATGCTTATATTTGCGCTAAAAAAATCGGGAGTAATTAAATATGAATTATCCGCTAATCAAAATTATTAAACATCATGTGAAAAAACATCCGCTTTCACAGGTGCAAGACATTGTTAAATTAACCTATCAACATTGTTATGGCAACGGACATCTTATTGGTAATCCTAAAAAAACTTTGTCTTTTTTGCAACAAGAATACCGTTCAATAAAGAAAACAAAAAAGTGTGATATTGAATACATTGGCAACGGTTATTCACGAATATATTTAAACGGTATTTCTTCTATCGGCCTTACTCTTGAAATGTTAAGCAAAATATTTATACAATCTGCTTTGTTTGAAAATAACAACAGCCATTTCAAAGATTGCCTCGAGGTTATTTGTCGTTTGGCAGACGATAACAATTTCTTGTTTTCCGGTATACAAGCAAGGAATTTCATTGATACCTACAAGAAAAAAGGCTGTCCTCCTCTGTCACATAGCAAAACTTTTAAAAACGCATACTCGCCCGCCTATCGAGTTGTACGCAACGAATTTATTTCGTTGTTACCCCTTATTCGTGCAA
>CAYJNC010000368.1:0-2189 GCA_964371185.1 uncultured Christensenellaceae bacterium | reverse complement strand
TAAATTCTTTGTTGTATTGAGTTATAGAAACAAAATACACCGGGAAATATTCGCGCGCAAACCCGTCAAAATCCTTTTCTATAAAGGTACGGGTTAATTCTCTTGCCCTGTCCGGTCGGAAATTGAAAAATATTATTGAATCGTTTTCACCGATTTTCGCAACCGGTTGGCCTCCCGACATAATTACGGTAGGCTTAACAAATTCGTCGTATTCTTCTTTATCGTATGAATTTTGCATTGCTAAAACAGCACAATCGGCCGTTTCGCCTTTTGCGTATACCATGGCATCGTAAGCAAGCGAAACACGCTCCCAACGGTTGTCTCTGTCCATTGCGTAATACCTACCGATAACCGTTGCAATTTTGCCCGCACCGATCTCGACAATTTTTTCTTCTAATTGTTCGATATAGCCTTTACCGCTGTCCGGCGGAACGTCTCGACCGTCCATCAAACAATGAATAAAAGTGCGATCTCCAACACCTTGTTCTTTTGCAAGTTTTAACAACGCATACAAATGCTGCTGATGGCTGTGTACACCGCCATCGGAAATCAAACCCATTAGGTGCAAGTTTGTGTTATTTTTTTTGGCATATTCAATCGCCTCTAAAAACTCTTGCTTTGTGAAAAAATCACCGTCTGCAATAGATTTTGTTATACGAGTTAACTCTTGGTATACAATTCTTCCGGCACCAATGTTTAAATGGCCTACTTCCGAATTGCCCATTTGTCCATCGGGCAAGCCTACATCCATGCCGCTCGCACCGATAGCAGTGCTCGGAAATTCTTTTTCCAAACGGTTAATATTCGGCGTACCTTCGGCAAAAATTGCGTTGCCTTCTTTTTGGTCGCTCAAACCAAAACCGTCCATTATAATTAACGCTGTAAAACTCATTAATAATTTACCACCTTTGAAAAGTCTTCTGCCTTAAGAGATGCTCCGCCTATCAAACCACCGTCTATGTCGCTCATGCCCATAAGCTCTGTTACATTACCGGGGTTCATGCTGCCGCCGTATTGAATACGAACTTCGTCTGCCGCATTTGCGAACACTTCTTTAACCGCATTTCTAATTTCTTTTATTGTATCGTTTGCATCGTCTGCAGTTGCCGTTTTGCCTGTTCCGATAGCCCAGATCGGCTCGTATGCGATAACAACTTTCTTAACTTGTTCTTCGCTCAAACCAAGCAAGGCAAGTTTTGTTTGCATACAAACAACTTCTGCCGTAATGCCTTTTTCTCTTTCTTCTAATCTTTCGCCCACACAAACAATGGGTGTTAGGCCTTTTTCAAGTGCTTTTTTAACCTTATTGTTTACCGCTTCGTCTGTTTCGTTGTAATATTCTCTTCTTTCGGAATGGCCGATGATAACATATTCAACGCCGAGGGCTAAAAGCATGTCGGCAGAAACTTCGCCTGTGTATGCACCGCTGTCACGATATTCCATGTTTTGTGCACCGAGTGCGATGTTTGAACCTTCTAAGGCTTCTTTTGCAGCCGCAATTGAAGTGAAGGGAGGGCAAACAACTACTGTTGCTTTTGCATCTTTCACCAAAGGTTTAAGTTGGTTTATAAGTTCTACCGCCTGTTTGGGGGTGTTGTTCATTTTCCAGTTTCCTGCAATAATCGGTTGTCTCATTTTAATTTATCTCCTTATATACAATTAATTAAATTTTTAACAAAAAGGGCGGAACGTGTCCCGCCCTTTCACATTATATTCTTATTTGTCGTTTAGCGCCGCAACACCGGGCAATTCCTTGCCTTCCAAAAACTCAAGCGAAGCACCGCCGCCTGTTGAAATATGCGACATCTTATCGGCATAGCCGAGTTTCTTAACGGCAGCCGCACTGTCTCCACCGCCGATAATTGTAGTAGCCGATGCTTGTGCAAGTGCATCTGCAACTGCCTTTGTTCCACCTGCAAATGCCGGAATTTCGGCAACGCCCATAGGTCCGTTCCAAATAACTGTTTTTGCGTATTTAATTTCGCTTGCAAATATCATACGCGAAGCCGGTCCGATATCGAGAGCCAATTGATCGGCCGGAATGTCTTCTATTGAAACAACCAACGGTTTTGCATCCGGGCTGATTTCAGTAGCACAAACAGCATCTGAAGGCAACAATATTTTTATGCCCTTGCGTTTTGCTATGTCCATAATATTTTTAACATATTCTAATTTTTCGTTATCGCATA
>CAYJNC010000367.1:0-2214 GCA_964371185.1 uncultured Christensenellaceae bacterium | reverse complement strand
TAAAGAGCGGTCATGATCAGAAGGCTATTCAAAAATATGTTGTCTGTAATGCAGACGAGGGAGACCCGGGCGCATTTATGGACAGGAGCATAATAGAGGGCGACCCTCATTCCGTAATAGAAGGAATGATGCTAAGTGCTTATGCAATCGGTGCTAACATGGGTTATGTATACATTAGGGCCGAATATCCGATAGCGGTAGACAGGCTTACTTATGCAATTGAAGAGGCTCGGAATTGCGGTCTTTTAGGAGGCTTCTTATTTGGTTCGGATTTTGAATTCGATTTGGAAATCAGAATAGGTGCGGGGGCATTTGTATGTGGTGAAGAAACATCTCTTATTGCTTCTATTGAAGGTAAGAGGGGCGAACCCAGGCAAAAACCGCCTTTCCCGTTCCAAAAAGGATTAAACGGTTGTCCGACAATCATAAATAATGTTGAAACAATAGCGAACATTCCGAAGATAGTAAACAGGGGCGGTGCGTGGTATGCACAGTTTGGTTTAAAAAATGCTCCGGGCACAAAAGTATTTGCGCTCGCCGGAGACGTTGTAAATGCCGGAATTGTGGAAGTTCCGATAGGCACTTCGATTGGGGATATTATATATAAAATCGGCGGTGGAATAAGAGACAACAAGCAGTTTAAGGCGGCGCAGATAGGCGGGCCTTCGGGCGGTTGTATCACGAAAGAAAATCTTAATGTTCCTGCCGATTACGAAGAGCTAAGTAAATTAGGTGCAATTATGGGTTCGGGTGGCCTTATCGTAATGAACGAAGACACTTGCATGGTTGACACTGCTCGGTTTTTTATGGATTTCATTAGGGAGGAATCTTGCGGAAAATGTGCCGCTTGCAGAATTGGCACAAAACGTATGCTCGAAGTGCTTGAGCGCATAACGCAAGGCAAAGGGGTAGAAGAAGACATAGAACTTCTAAAAGACATTGGCGAAACCGTTCAGCAGACTGCACTTTGTGGTTTGGGTCAGACGGCACCCAACCCCATACTTTCTACCATAAACAATTTCCGTGAGGAATATGAAGAGCATATTAAAAATAAATATTGCCGTGCGGGAGTCTGTTCGGAACTGTTTATTTCACCTTGCGAAAACACTTGTCCGGCAAACGTTAATGTGCCCGGTTATGTCTCGCTTGTCGCAACAGGAAGGTTTGAAGATGCCTACAAGCTTATCATGCAAGAAAATCCGTTCCCGGCTGTTTGTGGAAGAATATGTACTCGGCCGTGTGAGAGCAAATGCAGAAGAAGCTCGGTAGACGAATCTGTTGCCATTAGAGATTTAAAACGGTTTGTTGCGGATTATGCTTTTAAAAACGAAAAACCATACAACATGCAGTTGACGTATGCTAAAAACGGCAAGAAAGTCGGCGTTGTTGGCGCCGGTGCGTCCGGCCTTACCTGTGCATATTATTTAGCTCGCATCGGTTATGATGTCGATGTAATGGAATCTGAAAACGTTGCCGGAGGTGTGCTTGCATTCGGTATACCGCAATACAGACTGCCAAAAGATATATTAAAACACGAAATAGAGATAATAGAGCAAGCAGGTGTAAATATTTTGCTTAACAAAGAGGTCGGCAAAGACATTCATTTCAACGACTTACGCAAATATTACGATGCCATGTATGTGGCGACCGGCACTCAATTCCCGCAGAAGGTAGACATACCCGGCGAAGACCTAAACGGTGTGTGGCACGGCATAGACTTCCTAAAAGATGTTCACATCAAAAAAGATATAGCACTTGAAGGAACGGTTGCCGTAATCGGCGGCGGAAACACTGCCATAGACTCGGCAAGGACGGCCCTGCGTTTAGGCGCCGAAAAAGTTATTATTGTTTACAGAAGAACAATAGATGCTATGCCCGCATACAGCGAAGAAGTCATAGAGGCGATGGAAGAAGGCATTGAAATCATGGAACTCGTCGCTCCGGTTAAATTTGTCGGAGACAGATACGGCAACCTGACGGGTATTGAATGTATCCGAATGGAACTCGGCGCGTTTGATTCTTCCGGCAGAAGGAAATCTGTAAAGATAAAAGATTCTAACTTTATATTAGATGTTGATATCGTTATACCGGCTGTTAGCCAATATGCAGACCTGCCGTTTATAGGTAAAGACGAAATCGGTGTTACAAAATGGGGCACGTTTATTGTTGATAATTTAACACAAATGTCAACTATGGACGGTGTGTTTGCCGGAG
>CAYJNC010000366.1:661-2215 GCA_964371185.1 uncultured Christensenellaceae bacterium | reverse complement strand
CGGTTAACTCGCTCCTGATTTCACGTTCAAGATAAGGAAATATCAAGCGTTTAAGCGAATCTGTTGCCGCACTAACAACAAATTGTTCGGTTTTGCTGTTTCTTTTTAGCACTCTGTTTAAAATATGGTTTAACATAATTTCAGAGTCTATGTCTACCTTAGCTTTTAAATACCCTTCTTTTTCTCCCCTGTTTATCGCAAGTATCCTGTGTGACGGTATCTTTGAAATAGCCTGCGAAAATTCGTAGTAGGTTCGATAAACGGAATCTTCTTCTTTTGCCCCAACCGACACCAGCAAGCCCCTTGAATATATCAAGTTTCGCAATATTTTTCTCAAATTCGCATCATCAGAAATATTTTCCGCAATAATATCCATTGCACCTAATAACGCCGCCTCAACCGTATTAATATCATCGTTTAAAAATTGCTCTGCAAATTGCTCTGCCGTTTTATCGGTTTTTTCTTGTTTGAACAAAAATTCCGCTAAAGGTTCTAAGCCCTGCTCTCTTGCTATCATGGCTCGTGTTCGCCTTTTTGCCTTAAACGGTCTGTATATGTCTTCTATTTCCGACAAAGTTTTTGAGTTGTTTATGCTAGTGCGCATTTCTTCTGTTAACTTGCCTAATTGCTCTATTGCAGAAATAACCTCTTCTTTCCTACTATCTAAGTTACGCAGATAAGCAAGCCTATCTGCTACTTCTCTTAAGATTTGGTCGTCCATTGCTCCCGTCATCTCTTTTCTGTATCTTGCAATAAACGGAATTGTGTTGCCTGCATCTATTAATGATATTATGTTCTTAATGATAGATACACTTGTATTAAATTCTTTTGCTAATACTGTTTCCATATTTACCCCTTAAACATTTTTTCCATTAATTATACTACATTTTCTCTTAAATTATTAACAATAAATTCTAAATATTTCTTGACAACGCTTTTTTTAAGTAGTATTATTATTTCAAAACAAAAATAATTGATTTGAACAGAGGCAAAGCTATGAAAATAGATACAAAAAAAACCGCTAAAATATTCAAGGCGCTCTGCGATGAAAACAGGGTCGCTATTATTATTTTGCTGAAATCCGGCGAGAAATGTGCTTGCAATATTGCAGATGCTTTAGGGCTTGCGCAATCTAAGCTTTCTTACCACATGAAAATACTTTGCGAAAGTGGAATTGTAGAATGTTGGTATGTTGGAAAATGGTCTCATTATAGAATCAGCGAAACCGGCAGCGAATATGCGATTACTCTGCTTAGCGAATTAACAAAGATTAATATTGGCGAAAACTGTTCAACCTGCAATAAGGCGGTATAAATTATAGGCTATTTACTAAAATGGTTTTTTAATATTCAATACATCAAAAATAATTGATTTGGTTAAAAAATCAAAAAGGAGTTTTTTATGTCGAGTAAAACATTTTTAAAAATCATCGTTCCGGTTGCAATGGTAGCAGTTGTTATTGCCATTTGGCTATCTTCAGGGAGCGGCACATCTTCACAACAACAAACGAGCGACCCGGATTTTGCACTGCATTCAACAAGCATAGATTTGGTT
>CAYJNC010000366.1:277-651 GCA_964371185.1 uncultured Christensenellaceae bacterium | reverse complement strand
CCTATGATCATAGATTTCGGCGCAGATGAATGTGTTCCCTGTAAGGAAATGGCACCTGTCCTTGAACATTTAAACGCGGACTATATGGACAAGGCAATAATTAAGTTCGTTGATGTTTGGAAAACACCACAAGCTGCCAGTGGCTTCCCCGTACAAGTAATTCCTACACAAATTTTCGTCAATGCAGACGGCACTCCGTATGTACCATCTGAAGATTTAGGAATACAATTCATTATGTATTCAGATGACACGACAAACGAACATATTTTTACTGCCCATCAAGGTGGGTTAACCGAAGATCAATTAGAATTAGTACTTAAAGATATGGGGGTTTAGCTGATGGACGCAATATTAAATTCTATTTCAGAATTAAT
>CAYJNC010000366.1:0-229 GCA_964371185.1 uncultured Christensenellaceae bacterium | reverse complement strand
CCTTTATTAGCCCTTTTAGCAGGAGTTTTAACCTCGTTCACTCCTTGCGCCCTCTCGAGCGTTCCGCTCATAGTCGGCTATGTAGGCGGAACCGGCCAAAACGACACGAAAAAGGCATTTAAATTGTCACTCATATTTGCTCTTGGTTCTGCGGTTACATTTACGACCTTAGGCATAATTGCCACAGTTGCAGGAACATTAATCGGCGCTTCTGCCACTTGGTGGTATG
>CAYJNC010000365.1:0-2217 GCA_964371185.1 uncultured Christensenellaceae bacterium | reverse complement strand
TTAGTGGGCTGACGGTTTAAACCACCGGTGGTAACGGCAGACAAGTCTCCGATTGCTTGAATCGAATTTATTGCGAATAATATTGCAATTGCAACCACCGAGGAAGCTTCGAAGCTTATGCCAAAGTGGGTTGGTGCCGGGAGTTGAAAAAGCCCTGCCGAGCTTATATTTGCTCCTACGGCCTCTAAATCAAGCAAACCAAAAGGTATGCTTATTAAATATCCGGCTAAAATACCGATAAGTATGGATGCTAATTTTAATATACCTTTGCCAAAATGGCTTAAAACGGTAACTACGGTTAGTGTGATGATTGCAACAATCCAGTTTTCGGGTGAACCATATGTTGGGCTTGCAACGCCACCGGCCATGTAATTAACGGCGGTAGGGTATAACGAAAGACCGATTGTAAATACAACGGTTCCCGCAACTAATGGTGGGAAGAAACGACGTATTTTCTTTATTAACAGCCCTACAATAATGGCGACAATACCGCCGACTATCTGGGCACCTAAAATGGCGGATATTCCGAAATCACCGGTTATCGCCTGCATAGTTGGTATGTAGAAGAAACTTACACCAATAATCACCGGAAGTCCGGCACCCAATTGAAACGGCGATTTTCTGAAAATCGGGAAAAGTTGTAAAAAAGTAGACAGCGCTGCAAACAACAGTGAAGCTTGCACAAACATAATGCTGTCTTGTGGCGATAGCCCTGCAACACCCGAAATAATAATTGCCGGAGTTACACAGCCGACTATCATGGCTACAACGTGTTGTAGGCCTAAAGGCAATGCCTGGGACAGTTTTGGTTTTCCATCTAAATCAAAAACCGAAGCGTAAGACTTTTTTGTTTTGTTCATTTTAAAATCCCCTTTATTTGTGTATTCTTGTTCCGGTAATACCTATTATACCATCTTTTGCTTTTTCGAGTAGTGTAATTAATGCTGTTCGGTCGGGTGCAGAAGATGCAAAATTCACTGCGGCTTCAACCTTTGGTAACATAGAACCGGGAGCAAAATGCCCTTCGTTGATGTATTTATTAGCTGTGTCGATGTCTAAATCATCTAACCATTGTTCGTCTTCCTTGCCGAAGTTAATAGCAACTTTTTCAACGGCGGTAAGTATGATAAGAAAATCTGCGTTTAGTTCTTTTGCAAGTAAGCAGCTTGCAAAATCTTTGTCTATAACTGCGCTCGCACCTGTTAAATGGTTACCTTTAAGCGTGACCGGTATTCCGCCACCACCACAGGCTATAACTAACTGACCGTCGTTTACTAACGCACGGATTGCGGGAAGTTCTATTATTTCAACGGGTTGGGGTGAAGATACCATACGACGATATCCTCTGCCGGCGTCTTCTTTTACTGTGTAGTTATATAATTCTTCGGCTTTTTTTGCTTCTTCTTCTGTCATGAAATGCCCGATAGGCTTTGTAGGGTTGTTGAAAGCTTCGTCGTTTGAATCAACCCTCACTTGGGTGATCATCGTTGTAACCGGAATGTCTACAATGTTGCGGTTTCGCAATTCTTCTCTTAGTGCATTTTGCAAATCGTACCCTACATAAGCTTGGCTCATGGCTACACAGACAGAAAGAGGAGTGTTTTTTTGGTTAGGATTTTCTCTTGATAGTGCCGCCATGGCGTTGTTGATCATCCCGACTTGCGGTCCGTTGCCATGTGCAACAACAACTTCGCAACCTTCCTCTATTAAATCTACTATTGCTTTTGAAGTAGTTTTAACAGCGGCCATTTGCTCGGAAAGTGTGTTGCCGAGGGCATTGCCACCAAGAGCAATGACAACTCTCTTTTTCTTATTATTCATTGTTCGTTCTCCTGATTTTTAATTATAAAGGGCTCACCTGCTTTAAAAGCAGGCGGCCATTTGAATATAATTTAAATGATTTAGTGTTTTATTAGTCTAATTTACGAGGTGTTTTATTTTCAGCTAATTTTTCTAAAAGTGCACCGGGTTCGGCAAATTTTGCTAAGAAGATCATAGCGGCGATTACATAAGGTTTGTAGCTTGCTTCTTTGTATAACGGATCACGGTAACGGTCGAACACGCTTGCATCAACCTCTCCGGTTTCACAGCTAACACCTGTAATGTCTGCAGGTAGGCAATGCATATACAATGCTTTTCCTTCTTTTGTTGTAGCCATAAGATCTTCTGTGCAAGCCCAATCTT
Organism: uncultured Christensenellaceae bacterium; assembly: GCA_964371185.1. Classification (GTDB taxonomy): domain Bacteria; phylum Bacillota; class Clostridia; order Christensenellales; family Christensenellaceae; genus CAYJNC01. The sequence continues at coordinate 33 of CAYJNC010000365.1, read as the reverse complement.
TGTGGTTTGCATTTTGAGCAAGCAATTCTTGTT
>CAYJNC010000364.1:1827-2226 GCA_964371185.1 uncultured Christensenellaceae bacterium | reverse complement strand
AGGAGGACGAGCAATGCCCGCACAGCAACTAAAAAATTCTATATTGCAAATGGCGGTACAAGGCAAACTTGTCCCTCAAGACAAGAACGACGAACCGGCAAGCGAGCTTGTTTCTCGCATTCGTGCCGAAAAACAACGGCTGATAGAAGAGAAAAAAATTAAGAAAGATAAAAACCCGTCATTTATTTTTAGGGGCGAGGACGGTTTGTTTTACGAAAAAACAAGCAAGAAAGCATAATATTTAAAAGGGATAATTACCCTATAAAGAATTTTTAGGTAGCTACATAAGACTTGCTATCGCCTTAATAATAGAATCACTAACAAATAACAAAGCCCTAAAAAGCATTTTCATAATGCCTTTTAAGACACGTCTTGCAAAACGGACTATATGAATTAAGA
>CAYJNC010000364.1:873-1817 GCA_964371185.1 uncultured Christensenellaceae bacterium | reverse complement strand
TTAGCACATATCAACTCTTAGAGCTATCATGGAAAATCCACTTTTACAGACTTTTATTCACTGACCAATTTTTAATCCTGTGTCGTATTTTATAAGTACATTATACTCATCATTTAGCCCCGACATTCACTGTTTTCTTTCGCACGATTAAAAAAGAAACACTGCCGAGTGTTGCGCATATTACAAGTGTAAACAATGCCATTCGGTAATCAATTGCATCGGAAACCACACCTAATATGAACGGCGAAAAAGAACCGCCTAAGCCTGCCGCCGCCATCATAACACTCGCTACCGCCCCCGTATTATTTGGGAATTGCTTGGTTGCGCCGCCCACCAACACCGGAAAAAACGGGCCGGACACAAACCCGATACAAAAAGCAATTATTATACCTGCATTTGGGTTGCTTTGCAGGGTAACAAACAATAATAGTATTATCATTAAAATATATAGTACAGACAGTAATTTCATCATGTTTATTTTTAACAGTCCGAATAATAGCCGAGAAGAAATACTGCCTATCCAAAAGAACGAAATAGCATACGTTCCAAGCGTGGCAGCAGAAAGTTGTTCGCTGTAGAAGGAATCTATATAAAATACAAAACCGTTTTCTATGCAAAGATATAAAAATAAGCATAAGGCGAAAAATATTAATATGCCTCCTCTAAATAAAGAAAAGAAGGACTTTTTTTCAATCGTTTGAATTGTTGAATGTTTTTTAAATATGGTTAACAAGAAAAATGGAAACACTGCAATAAAACCTACTCCCGAAATTATAAAAACAACATTCCAATTGAAACCAGCGTTTATTAAATATGATGTTATGATAGGGCCTAACACCGCACCTGCACTGAAACAAACTTGAGAGAGCGAAAGTGCACGCTCGGCATTCTCGGGCTTGCTATCTGAAAGTGCCGCCGAAAACAAACATTCGGTTATTCCGTAC
>CAYJNC010000364.1:0-863 GCA_964371185.1 uncultured Christensenellaceae bacterium | reverse complement strand
TGAAAACTCCTGCCGCAAAAGCCCCAACCACAGTTGCGCTACCTGCAATAAAACAACCGAAGGCAAAAAGCGGAATGGCAAACATAAGCACCTTTTTTTTGCCGATTTTATCTGCAATATTGCCGAATACCAAAGGAGCAGACATTATTGCAATAAATTGCAATGCCACTAAGATACCCGTTTGAGTATTAGACAAAGAGAACGCTTGTGCAACTTCTATAAACGCTCGTTGAAAGCCTCCGTTTTCAAATCCGAGAATAAAAAATAAAAAAGCAACAACAACAAATAAGTTCCTTATGCGTATTTTTTTCATATATTATTTAAAGGTAATTCCTCCTGCCTTTACGCCTCTTTCAAATTGAAGTATAGGTATACCCCAAATATAGGTATACCTATATTTTTACTACTATATTGTTTTACACACTAAATCCACCTATTGGATAGTACGCCATGTCTTTTCTTCTGTCTAATCGACCATATAACACGACTACCGGAACGTCCGAGCGAACGACAACCGAGTATTGTCCTTTAGGTATCATGTAGCCGGCTTCTCCTATCGGAAAATCCATTCTAAAGCATCTAACCCTTTTCGCCGGAACTTCTAACTTAATGCCTTCAACCGGCTCGTCTTCTTCAAACAAAAATTCAAGCGTAATGTTTGCAAATGAGGCAGAGCAATTTGTTATCATCATAGCTTCGTGGCCTAAAGGATCTACATCTCCTTGCGGAGGTAAATCTCCGTCCGCAAAAACCCATGTTTTTTTACCTAATTCCATAATATATTCCTCCGTTTAAAGTGTTTGCATAAAGTATTCGTCCATCTTTGGTGATAACGGCTCGCAACCCATTTCGGTAATAACATA
>CAYJNC010000363.1:0-2230 GCA_964371185.1 uncultured Christensenellaceae bacterium | reverse complement strand
CCTTAAGCTATCTCTTTTAATGTCAAAAACGTCTGTTGAATCTATTTCTATGTTACCCGAGTCTACATCGTAAAAGCGCATGAGTAGGTTAATCAAGGTAGATTTTCCGCTCCCGGTAGGCCCTACAATTGCTACTTTTTGTCCTTTGATCACACTTAGGCTAAGGTCTTTAATCAACTCAACTTCTTTTGAATATGAAAAAGAAACTTTATGTAGGCTAACTTTGCCATCCGTCTGCTTCTTGTCTGTCGCCGTTTGCTTGTCTGCCGTTTCTTCTTTTTCGTCTATCGTGTCAAAGACACGTTTTGCAGACGCCATCGTCGCTTGCAATTCAGAAACCACGCCCGAAATTTCGTTAAACGGCCGAGTATATTGGTTTGCGTACAGCAAGAATGTAGAGAGTTGTCCGACAGAAAGTCCGCCGTTTATTACAAATAACGCTCCCGCAACACCCGAGCCGATGTATACCAAAACATTCACAAACCGAGTACAAGGATTGGCAATAGAAGAAACAAACTGTGCCGACACACCGTTTTTTTGCAACCGTGCATTCATTTCCTCAAATTTTTTCTGCGACCTTTTTTCGTAGGCAAAAGATTTCACCACCTGCGAATTGCCGATTACTTCTTCCGTATAACCGTTAATTTCCCCCCTAAGAGCCATTTGCTCTCGTTGCAATTTATATGATTTTTTTGCGATTACCCAGGTCACAACAAACGAAAGTGGCGTTATTAACACAACAATAAGCGTCAGCGTTTGATTAACAAACAGCATTAAAACAAGCGTTCCTACAATCGTTGTTATTGCCGTAAAAAACTGTGTGAAGCCTTGTAATAACCCAATAGAAAGCTGGTCTACGTCGTTTATCATACGGCTTGTTAAATCTCCGTGTGCGTGTGTATCTAAAAATTTAAGCGGAACTTTTTGCAGACGTGCAAACATTTCGTGGCGCAAATTCACAACCACTTTGTATATCACTTTGTTAGAAATATATGTCATAATATATGAAGTCAGCGCGCTCAACACCACCACTACGGCAATTTGAGTTATTTTTAACACAACCGTCTGCATGTCAACATTTTGCGTACCGACCATCACGTCTATGGCATCGCCGATTAAAATAGGGGCAATAAGCGACATCAAAACACTTATCGCCGCACAAAGAATAACCAGCATCACCTTGGCAAAATATGGCTTCATATATTGCATTATTCTTATTATTACACCATTTTTCATTGCCTATTTCCCCTCTTTATATGACTGAGACAGGCAAATTTCCCGATATGTCTCACAGGTTTCAAACAGTTCTTCGTGCGTTCCCAGCCCCACCTGAATGCCGTCGTCCAACACCAAAATTTTATCTGCGTTTTTTATAGAGTTAACTCTTTGTGAAATAATCAACATTGTCATGTTGTCCATTCCTAAAAGCGCCTCTCTTAATGCCGCATCTGTCGCAAAATCAAGCGCACTCGAGCTGTCGTCTAATATTAATATTTCGGGGTCACCGACAAGCGCTCGGGCAATAGTCAGCCGTTGCCGTTGCCCTCCCGACAAATTAGAACCCTTTTGTTCTATTTTTTTGTCTAATCCTGACTTTGAAGAATATACAAAGCCTGCGGCCTGTGCGATATTCAACGCCTTTTCAAGTTGTTCATCTGTTGCGTTTTCGTCTCCAAAAAGCAAGTTTTCTCGGACACTTCCCAAAAAAAGCTCTGCTTTTTGTGGCACAAACCCGATTTTTTCACGCAATTCTTGTAGGGAATAGGAAAAAATGTTCTCTCCGTCAACATAAATATTTCCCTCAGAAACATTATAAAATCTTAAAAGCAAATGTGCCAACGTGCTTTTACCGGCACCCGTCCCCCCAATAATGCCCAGAGTTTGCCCGGCATTTATGCTAAAATTAATATTGTCTAAAACATATTCGTCCGAACCGTCGTATGAAAAAAATACATTGCTAAACTCTACCGCCGATTTTGCTTTTGCCGATGGTTTCTCTTCCTTTTCGTCATAAACGGAAGGCTCTGTTTTCAACACTTCGATCACCCTTTGCGAGGCAGCCCCCGCACGTGTGAATATAATCACCAAATTTGCAACCACCACCAAAGCAAGCATAATTTGGGTCATATACTGAACAAGCGCCAGCACCTGTCCTTGCTCTAAGTAGCCTAAATCAACGTTTTCTCCTCCGAAATATAGCACTGCAATTATGCCGATATTCAAAATTAAA
>CAYJNC010000362.1:0-2245 GCA_964371185.1 uncultured Christensenellaceae bacterium | reverse complement strand
CTAACTTCTATTTTCAAAAGAATACCTCCTCTCTAAACGCTTGCTCACAAAGAATATGGGCAAGGTTAGCACAAGGTATAAGAATCCTATGAAAATATAACCGCCGAAGAAATTATATGTTATCGCCGTGATTTCGCCAATTGTCTGCGTAAGTTCTATTATTGCAATAACCGAAAGTAACGAAGAATCTTTAATGATAGATGCAAATTGCCCGGTTAATGCAGGCAAAGTTCTTGCCACAAGTTGCGGTATTAGTATGTAACGTGTTGTTTGTGCTTTTGTAAACCCGACAGCCTTCGCCGCCTCTAACTGAGTATTATCCATAGAATTTAGGCTACCGCGGATAATTTCGCAAATGTACGCCCCTTCAAATATAGATAATATTAAAACTCCGCATAAAAAACGGTCGGTAAAACCTATTGCATTAAACACAATGTAAAAAAACAAGTATATTTGCATTATGAGCGGTGTACCCCTGATAAACGCAACATACCCTTTTGCAAAATATCTTAAAATAAGCACTTTGCTTTTTTGTGCCAAAACCGCACCCACACCAATAAGCAAGCTAAGCGCAAGGCTCGAAATACTTAGTAGCACAGTCATCACAAAACCGTCTGCCAACCGTACGCTATATTCTTGAACAAAGCTAAAATCAAGGGTTTGCCCTATTGCCGCAAGTGCAAAGTATACAAAAACAACAATTAACACACTCAAAACAAGTATGTTAATTGCCGCTTTTATCGGTGAAATTTTTTCATCTTTAGCTATAAATATATTCACTGTTAATTATTTTTATATATCGAAAAACCATTCAAACCCGAGGGTTTCAAAAGCTTTCGCCTCCTCGCTCAAATACTTTTGAGTGATTTCGTCAAATCCACCGTTTTCGGTAAACTCAACTAAAAACTCGTTGAATTGTTCTCTTAGTTCTTCATTTTCAAGTGCAAACGCCGCTCCCCAATATTCTGTGTCTTGGAAGGGCACAAAAACCGCTTCGGTTGTGTCCGCATTCGCTGTTTGCTGACGATAAATAGTTAGCTGATCGTATAAAAAACCATCTGCCAAGCCCGATACCACTTCTGTCACACAGGCGCTTTCATCGTCTAACACACGAATTTCGCACTTGTCGAGATTGTTTTGAGCAAATAAAAATCCGGTCGAACCTTCTTTTACCACAACAACTTTACCTTCTTGGTTTAAATCTTCAATGCTCTTAATTGCCGATTCTTTGTTGGCCAAAATCGCCAGCAACGATTTTGAATAAGGGTCGGAAAACGCAACTTGTTTTGCCCTTTCTTCCGTAATTGTCATCGAAGAAATAACAATGTCTGCAAGCCCGGTCTGAACAGATGGTATAAGCCCCGTCCATTCGGTATTCGAAATCTCAACCTCCCTGCCCAAATATTCGCCAAAAGCATATGCCATGTCTACGCTAACACCCATCGGCTCGCCCGCCTCGTCTTTTGTTTCAAACGGCGGATATGCAAGTTCCATTGCTACAACTAACTTCTCATCGTCTTGTTTGCCCGCATTTGTAGCACACCCCGTAAACAACAGTAACGCCGCAACCAAAACCAGTAAAACTCTTTTCATAAACTCTCCTCCTAAATTTTAAAACTTATTAAAAAATATATGTCCATATACTTTAAGCAACATCTTTTGTTTAAATCTTTATTTCAGGTAGAACATTTTTTGAAAAGTATTATAATCTATTCTATACGCAGATTAAAAGATCCGCACTATCCAACAAATTACACTTTCATTATATATCAATTTCCAATAATTCACAACTATAAAAACCTGTAATTACAGCATTTGGCACAATTCTAATATAAATAATCATTCTTGCACCAACCATTTCTTTATGCTATTATACACTTAATGCGACACAATAAACAAGTACGATATTATTTGATACCGTCAAACACGCAAAGGAGAGTAAAAAAAGATGGATTTATTTTTGCAATGCCCACATGTCACAGTTCAAAAACTGCTATCGGGCAAATGGTCTATATATATACTGCATTTGTTGTCGGAAAAAACCATGCGTTTTAACGAATTATTGCGGATAATGCCCGAGAGGTTGACGCACACAACGCTGTCTCGCCAGTTAAAAACCTTAGAAGAACAAAAACTCATAGTTCGCAAAGACTACAATACCGTTCCCCCGAAAGTAGAATATTCTTTGTCGGAAATCGGCAACAAACTCCGGCCGGTGCTTTTTGAATTAGAGAAGTTCGGCAAC
>CAYJNC010000361.1:0-2250 GCA_964371185.1 uncultured Christensenellaceae bacterium | reverse complement strand
TGCATCGACAAGCATTTTTGCCTGTTTTTCGCTTATCTTACCTTCTTTTTCTTCTGTGCCCTGAATTATGATTCTTTTTATGTTTGAAGGCACCTTCATGTTATCTTTTTTTATTACCGCACATTTACCTACTAAAGTACTTAGCGGTATGTCTATCACGTTTTTACCATCTTTTAAAACATGACTGGGTGCATCTATGTGCGTACCGCTATGTGAACCCATCGACATTTTCGTAATTGCAAAACCATTGTTTTCAACTGTGTAAAATTTTTCTATTCGTATACGTGGGTCGCCCTCGTATATTTTTATTTCATCGTTTAATTCTCTTGTTATGTCAATAACTTTCATAATAATACCTCGTACATAAAAGTACATCTGCGTATATAACATTGTAAATATCATATAGCTTTTTCACAGCCAAACATTGTTTTTATTAAATCTTTAAATATTGCAGTTAAATCTTAATCTGTAATAAAATTTCTAATATCGCAATGCAACTATCTTTTTCTTATGTCTCTTTTTTGCTCTTTTAAATATGGTCTATACCTTTTTTGGAATACCACTAAGTATATTACCACCGCACTGAGTATGAATACCATACTTACGATTGTCCAAACAGACCCAAAAGATTGTGTATACTCTAATACCGAGATCAACAGTAATCCTCCGCCTACTATAAAGCAAAATTTACGCAAAAATTGCTTGTGTGACTCTTTTATCTCTTCCGGATAATCGTTCTCATAAATTCTTCCTGTTCCTTTGAAGGCATAAAACAATAAATATCCTGCTATGAATATATTGAATATTACCATCATGTCCATCATATCGCCCATTTTTAATACACCACTTTCCTCTATTTTTTGCTTATTTTCACGCCGTCAGACGTGTCTTTAATTTCATAACCCAAACTACTCAGTTTGTCTCTTAGGGCATCGGATGTTGCCCAATCTTTGTTTTTGCGAGCCAAATTTCTTTGCTCTACAATTTCTTGTATTTCATTTGGAATCTGCTCTTTCGCATCATTTCTCAGCAATCCCAAAACATTTAAACTTTCGTCTAATGCCAAAAGCGCATTTTTTGCACTCTCACTGTCTTTTGTGTTTTCAAAAACAGTGTTCATTTCTTTTACGAATTCAAATATGGCACCAATTGCCCCTGCCGTATTAAAATCATCATCCATAGCAGTTACAAAATTATTTTTAAACGTAGTTATTTCTTCGTCAATGTTTAATTCCGCTTTATTCCCCAAATTCATGATAAAAGATAAATTTTCTCGGCAGTTTCCGATTCTCCCATAGGCACTTTTCGCTTGTTCCAACAGTTCGTCCGAGAAATTTACGGGGTTTGCGTAATGCGCACTAAGCATAAACAACCTGACTACCAAACCGTCATATTTTGCTATTATGTCACGCACGGTGAAAAAATTACCGGCAGACTTAGACATTTTAGAACCGTCTATGTTAATATAACCATTATGCATCCAATATTTTGAAAACTGCTTTCCGCTCGCCGCTTCGCTTTGCGCAATTTCGTTTTCGTGATGCGGAAATTTTAAATCCTGACCGCCACCATGAATGTCTATTGTGTCTCCTAAATATTTCATGCTCATGGCAGAACACTCTATATGCCAACCCGGTCGACCCATTCCCCACGGGCTTTCCCAAGCCGGTTCACCCGGTTTTTGTGATTTCCACAAGACAAAGTCTGTTGGGTGCTTTTTGTTTTGGCTTAAATCTTTACGCACACCCGTTGCAACTTCTTCTAAATTTTGACCGGACAACTTTCCGTAATCGGCAAATTTATTCGTGCTGTAATAAACATCGTTTCCCGATTGATACGCATAACCCGAATCTATTAATTTTTCTATGAGTGCGATTATATCTTCAATATGCTCTGTCGCCTTAGGATGAATATTGGCAGGCAAAATATTAAGTGACTTAGCATCGCAAAAATATTCGGCTATAAACCTGTCGGCTAACTCCTTGACCGTAATGCCTTCGTTGTTTGCTACTTCTATCATCTTGTCGTCTATGTCCGTAAAATTTTGAACAAAATTAACATCATACCCACGATACTCTAAATATCTGCGCAAGGTATCGAACACTATGAAGGGGCGTGCATTGCCAATGTGAAAATAATTATACACGGTCGGCCCACAAGCATACATGTTAACTTTTCCTTCGTTAAGAGGAATAAACTCTTCTTTTTTCGATGTCATCGAATTTACTATCTTCAATAAAAAACTCCTCC
>CAYJNC010000360.1:0-2252 GCA_964371185.1 uncultured Christensenellaceae bacterium | reverse complement strand
AAATATTGGTTGATATTTTCCGCTTCTCCCGCAAGTGCAAGTTCTGCCCGATAAATATAATCTGCCTCTCTCAATGTGTTTAATTTTTCTTTTGTTAAATCACCGATCACACGAATCGCAAGCCCCGGCCCCGGGAATGGTTGCCGCATGACTAACGTTTCCGAGAGTCCGACTTCCCTGCCTAAATTTCGCACTTCGTCTTTAAAAAGCAAACGAAGAGGCTCTATAATCTCTTTGAAGTCAACAAAATCAGGCAATCCGCCCACGTTGTGATGACTTTTTATTACGGCAGCATCGCCTGCTCCCGATTCGATAACATCGGGGTAGATTGTACCTTGTGCCAAAAAATCTACCGCTCCGATTTTCTTGGATTCTTCTTCAAACACACGAATAAACTCTTCACCGATTATTTTGCGCTTGGTTTCAGGATCGGAAATACCCTTTAATTTGCCTAAAAAGCGTTCTTCGGCATTAACTCTGATGAAATTCAAATCCCATTTAGCAAAAGCTTCCTCTACTTCGTCACCCTCATCTTTACGCATCAAACCATGGTCCACAAACACACAGGTGAGCTGTTTTCCAACGGCTTCTGCCAAAAGACCCGCACACACAGACGAATCAACACCGCCCGATAATGCAAGCAAAACCTTGCCTTCACCTACTTTTGCACGTATATCTGTAATGGCCTCTTTTAGATAATCTCCCATTGTCCAATCACCGGTAGCCGCACAAACCTCATACAAGAAATTTTTAATCATCGCAATGCCGTTTTCCGTATGGTTCACTTCCGGATGATATTGAACTCCATAAAAACCTCTTTTTTCATCTGCAATGGCAACATTAGGACAAGCGGCACTATGCGCAACTAAGTCGAAACCATCCGGTACACGCTCCATATAATCTCCGTGGCTCATCCAGGTGACTCCACTGCTCGGCAGTCCCATAAACAACTTGCAATCACTTGCAAAATTAGTTTCTGTCTTGCCATATTCACGTGCGCTATCGTCGGTTGCGGCAACCACGCTTCCACCAAGCGTTTGCGCCATCAACTGACATCCATAACAAATACCTAACACCGGTATCCCAAGGTTGAATATTTCCGGGTCTATTTTAGGCGCATTATCTTCATACACACTGTTTGGACCGCCCGTAAAAATAAAACCTATAGGGTCTATTTTTTTTATTTCATCAAGTGGTGTAGTGCAAGGTTTAACCTCGCAATATACACCGCATTCACGCACCCTTCGTGCAATTAGTTGATTATATTGTCCGCCAAAATCAAGCACTACAACTGTCTGTCTCATAAATATATTTCCTTTCGGCATTCACACTTTGCCTAAATATCCAAACCTAATAGCCCAATTAAATTTTCGTTGAGTAATTAGGCGATTCTTTCGTTATGTTGATATCATGCGGATGACTTTCTTGCAGACCTGCGCCCGTGATTTTAACAAATTCTGCATTTTCTTGAAATTGCTGTATTGTTTTTGCTCCGCAATATCCCATGCCGGATTTTATTCCGCCTACCATTTGGAATGTTGTGTCTGCAAGCGCGCCTTTATACGGCACACGTCCTTCAACACCCTCCGGAACCAATTTTTGAGTATCCTCTTGGAAATAGCGGGCTGCACTTCCTTTTTGCCTAGCACCAATAGCCCCCCTGCCGCTCTACACCTTAAAACTTCTGCCTTGGTATATTTCCATTTCACCCGGGCTTTCTTTTGTACCGGCAAATAAGCTTCCTATCATAACAGCAGCCGCACCGCCGGCAAGCGCCTTTGCAATGTCTCCGCTGTATTTTATTCCGCCGTCGGCAATTATTTTAATTCCATGCTTTGCCGCTTCTTCCGCACAATCTATCACCGCAGTAAGCTGTGGAACACCTATGCCCGCAACCACACGAGTCGTACAAATTGATCCCGGCCCGATACCTACTTTGACACAATCGGCACCTGCCGAAATCAAATCAGCAACCGCAGCTTTTGTGGCAACATTTCCGGCAATAATTTCAATATCCGGGAAATTTTTTCTGATTTCTTCAATTTTGCGTAATACAAACATAGAATGTCCGTGGGCAGTGTCTACGCCTATTGCATCTACCTTTGCCGCAACCAAAGCCGCAACCCTTTCAAGTGTATCGGCACTTGTACCAACGGCCGCACCCACCAAAAGCCTACCGCTTGTGTCTTTAGCCGAATTCGGGTATTGAATTGATTTTTCTATGTCTTTAATTGTGATAAGACCCATAAGTT
>CAYJNC010000359.1:0-2255 GCA_964371185.1 uncultured Christensenellaceae bacterium | reverse complement strand
CCGAGGCGAAAGAAATTGCATTAAGCCATGCCGGCAAAAGCGAGGCAGACGTTTCACACATGATTTGCAAACTTGATTATGACGACGGAATTGCAGAATACGAAGTAGAGTTTTATGACGGTGCAACCGAGTATGACTACGAAATAAATGCGATTAGCGGCGAAATAATCGGCTATGACCACGACATTGAAAGTTATGATGCAAATGCACAAACAACGCCTAACACAAACTCGTCCGGCGAGTATATAAGCGAAGCCGAGGCGAAAGAAATTGCATTAAGCCATGCCGGCAAAAGCGAGGCAGACGTTTCACACATGATTTGCAAACTTGATTATGACGACGGAATTGCAGAATACGAAGTAGAGTTTTATGACGGTGCAATCGAATACGAGTATGAAATAAATGCAACAGACGGAGCGATAATAAGCTACGACCACGACAGATAGAGTGGAACACAAAGCAGGGAAGAATATGTATAAGCGGCTTCAATAGCGAAAAATATGGAGTTTCGTATATAAAAAAACAACAAGGCATATGCTTTGTTGTTTTTGCGTATTAGTAAGTTTATTGTTTACCAAATTTCATTGTACAGCCTGATTACATCTTCTTTGGTGGGTGTTCTTGGGTTGGTTAACGTACAAGCATCTTTAAGTGCGGCGTCTGCCATTTGATCTATTTTGGAAATATAATCCTTATGGTCTATGTTTCCGTATTCTCTGATAGATCTTGTTACCTCTAATTGGTCTAATAAGTCTTCTATCCAGTTTACGAGTGCCTTAGCGCCCAAAACACTGCTGTATGAATTTATGTCGAGCATACGAGATATTTTTCTGTATCGATGAGCTATAGACAAGTCGTCTACGCCGTCTTGGTTAGCAGACCCGATTCTTGCATTGTATCTTATGATATGAGGGAGCAAAATTGCGTTTGCTCGCCCGTGCGGTATTTTAAATTTTGCGCCTAACTGATGCGCCATTCCGTGGTTTAAGCCTAATCCAACCGCATTGAATGCAATACCGGCAAAACAAGAGGCGATGTGAACCTTTGACCTTGCCTTCATGCTTTGACCATCGGTGAATGCCTTGTACAGATACTCGCCGACCATTTCGATAGATTTTTCGGCAAGTGCAGACGCAAATTCGTTGTGATTAGAGCTCACATAGGCTTCTATAGAATGAGTTAATACGTCTACGCCGGTGTCTGCCGTTATTGACGGAGGCACAGATGTTACGAGTGCGGCGTCTAAGATGGCTTCATCGGGAATCATCGAGTCTAACACGAGCGGATATTTAACATGGGCTTGTGTATCGTTTACTACCGCAATGGCAGTTACCTCCGAGCCTGTTCCGCTGGTGGTAGGTATGGCGATAAAACCAACATCGCCGTAAGAATCAACCCTTTGGCCAAACTCTTTGATTGCCTTGGCGGAGTCTATTGCTGAACCGCCGCCTATTGTTATTATGGCATCCGGTCGATATTTAACAAATTCTTCAACACCTTTGGTTATCTTGTCAAGAGGTGCGTCGGGAACTATGTCTGAAAATATTGTGTATGCAATGTTTGCATTGTTTAAAGGTTGTGTTACTAAATCTATCATGTTGCTCGAAACCATATATGAATCGGTAATTATCATGACTCTTTTATATGGTATCTTTTCCAACCTCGACAAAGAATTTTTGCCGAAATGTATTGTGGTCTTAAGCTTAAATGTATTCATTAATAATATCCTTTTCTTTAATTATGTCGACTATTATTGTGCCTCTTTTTTATTGCACTGTCAAGCTTTCTTCGATTTGTGAGAACAAATTGAAATAATTTTCCGAATCTTTATTCGGGCTTTGCATTTGCAGGCAATATATTCCACCCTCCGTTGAAACAAAAACGGTTCGAGCGCTGAATTCTTCGTCGGCACTGCCTAAGCGTGCTGTAATATCAAACGAACATGCGGGGTAGCCGTCTAACTGAAAGTATTCTATGTCTCCTATGCTACTTTCATATGTAGAAAGTGGAATGGTGGTTTCAGTGTAACTTTCTACATTCTTCATGAGTTCGGCTAATAAATCGTCGGTCGCATCGTCGTAGTGAGGCGATAGAGTCATTAAGATGTAGGCGGTTGGTTGTTCTTTGTTTGTGTAGTAAAACTTATAAGATTGCAAATCGGGAGTACCGCTTAAGTCTATGGCTTCCCATTCAGAATCTAATAAGCCTTTGTCTATTGACACTTTGTCGTCCGTGTTGTCGTCGGCGCTGTCGTC
>CAYJNC010000358.1:0-2261 GCA_964371185.1 uncultured Christensenellaceae bacterium | reverse complement strand
AGAGTTTGCAAAAGGCAGTTTTGGCTGTGCACCATTTCGATCTGTAATTTTATTTTGCTGAATGTTTACAACACCCGAAACTTGCATGTTGCCTCCCACAAATTATTTTTACGACTTGAATGTTTACACACACTTAGGCTATAATATATCAAAACACGACGATGGAGAATGTATGATATGAAAAACCCAAGAGATACACAGGCTACAGCGCTTAAGTTCGACCCACTAAAGGACTCTGCCCCCATCATTTCTGCGCTTGGCTTTGGCCATGTTGCCGACCGGATAATAAAAACCGCAAAAGAAAATGACGTTCCCATCGTTGAAAACCAACCATTGTCGGAAGTTCTTACTCATCTGTCGGTCGGAGATTCCATACCTCCGAAACTTTATGAGGCCGTCGCCGGTATCTTAGCCTACATCAGCCATAAAGACGGTACTTACCGTAAGTACGATCTTTAATTTTTATTACTCTATCTATACATACCCCAAAAACTCATAAAGTATGCAAATAATTAAAAAATTCAGCTAATACACATTTTTAGACGTTTTCATTAAACACCTTGTCTCAGTTTATTTAATTGACTGAGAATCAAGTCTGAAATATTTTGAATAGGTGCCTGTTTCATTACAGCACCAAATTTTTTCGCTTCTTTAGGCATACCATAAACAACGCAAGTTTCTTCGTCTTGTGCAATCGTGTAAGCACCATGTGCCCTCATTTCAAGAAGACCCCTTGCACCGTCATTTCCCATGCCCGTGAGAATAACACCTATTTTTGCACAGTTCAACTTTGAAACAGAACTAAACATCACGTCGACAGATGGGCAATGGTTGTTTACTTTGCTACCGCCACGGACGTTTATTATCATCTTGTCGTCAACCTGTTTTACGGTTAAATGCTGGTCTCCGGGTGCAATGTATACCCATCCCGGCAAAACAACATCGCCGGTTTGAGCCTCTTTCACGCTAAGCGCACACTCTTTGTCTAACCGACGTGCATATAATTTTGTAAATTCCGGCGGCATATGCTGAGTCATAACTATCCCCGGTATGTTGGCCGGTAATTTCTTTAGCAGTAAGCTACTTGCTTCCGTTCCGCCGGTAGATGCCCCAATAGCAATTATCCCTCTGATTCCGCATGGTTTAACATGCTCGGGTTTAGGCGTGTTGCGTTCGGCCATATTCTTTTTTGCTGACATGGCGAAATCTCTGTTTAAATTAGCTCCGGCAACCGTAACTATTTTTTCTTCTATCTCTTTGGCGAATGAAGCTACCCTGTTTTTTTGCGCCAAACTTGGCTTTTCTATAAAGTCCAAAGCACCCGCATTAAGCGCATCGAACACTTTATCTCCTAAAGTGCTCGCTACAATAACACGCATCGGGTGCTGTGGCATTAGTATTTTTAAAAATTCAAGTCCGCTTATCCGTGGCATTTCAATGTCAAGAACTATCACATCCGGCCTAAATTCAATAATCTTGTCTTTCGCCTCGTACGCATCTTTAGCCACAGCAACCAACTCTATATTCGAATTGTTTTCGACGGCTTCTGAAATTACCTTACGATAAATTGCAGAATCATCGACTATCAAAAGTTTTATCATATCCCCACTACTCTTAAATATCCCTTATAATATGTAGCTCTAAAACTCTTCCCCAAAAGTTTTTCCTTACAACAATTTGCTTGCATCTTCGGGAATATTTATTTCCGTGACACGGATACCGTAGTTTTCGTCAATAACCACTACTTCACCCTTGCCAATACATTTTCCGTTTACTAAAATGTCTACGGTTTCGCCGGCCGCCCTGTCAAGCACAACTACCGTTCCGGTCGTCACATCTAAGATATCTTTAATTTTTTTCTGAACACGTCCGAGTTCTACCGTTACCGTCATAGGCACGTCAAGCAACACCGAAATATTTTGCATATTCCCATGATACTTTGCGCTTTCGGCATCATTAAACGTTGGGAACTGTGGTTGTTGAACGCTTAAATTTTGTGTGTTATACGCCGGTGGCGGCACAAGCGGTTGCTGAGGTGCATAGGCCGGTTGTGGTGCATAGGCCGGCTGTGGTGGCGCTTGATACGCAGGCTCGGGAGTGGGTGCATAGGCCGGTTGTGGCGGCGCTTGGTACACAGGCTCGGGAGTCGGTGCATAAGCCGGTTGAGGCGGGGATTCTACCGCTTGCATCATTTGCTCTTCTTGCGCAGAAACAGGAGGTGCAGAACTATCTCCCGTTAAATTGCCCATAATGGTCTCAAC
>CAYJNC010000357.1:0-2264 GCA_964371185.1 uncultured Christensenellaceae bacterium | reverse complement strand
ACGCCATCTATAGTTAATGATACCATATAAAAACTTCTCCTCTCTTATCGTTTGATTGCAGAGAACTTACATTTGTCAACACAAGCTCCACATTTTATGCACTTATCCGAATCAATTAAGAACGGTTTCTTTCTTTCGCCCGTAATAGCATCTGCCGGACAAACCTTAGCACACATTCCGCAACCAATACACTTCTCGGGGATAATTTCATAAGACAACAACGCTTGGCAATATCCCGAAGGACATTTTTTGTCGTTAATATGAGCTTCATATTCGTCTCTGAAATATTGTATAGTTGAAAGTACCGGGTTAGGAGCAGTCTTACCAAGTCCGCAAAGCGCACCGTTTTTAATGCTCTCACCGAGTTCTTGTAACTTTTCTATGTCACCCTGCTTACCTTTACCGTCTGTAATACGCTCTAAAATTTCAAGCATACGTTTTGTACCGATACGACAAGGAGGACATTTACCGCAAGATTCATCAACAGTGAAGTCTAAGAAGAATTTTGCAACGTCAACCATACAGTTGTCTTCGTCCATTACAATCAAGCCACCCGAACCCATCATTGAGCCCATTGCAGTTAAGTTATCGTAGTCTATTTCAAGGTCTAACAACTGAGCCGGAATACATCCGCCCGAAGGACCGCCCGTTTGTGCAGCCTTGAATTTTTTACCATCGGGAATACCGCCACCGATTTCGTACAATACTTCACGAAGAGTTGTACCCATGGGTATCTCAACCAAACCTGTGTTGTTGATTTTTCCGCCTAAAGCGAATACTTTTGTTCCTTTTGATTTCTCTGTACCCATAGAAGCAAACCATTCTGCACCTTTTAATATGATAACAGGAATGTTTGCAAGGGTTTCTACGTTGTTTATGATAGTGGGTTTACCAAACAAACCTTTGTTAGCCGGGAACGGCGGTTTTGGTCTGGGTTCTCCCCTTCTGCCTTCAATAGATTCCATAAGAGCCGTTTCTTCGCCGCACACAAAAGCACCGGCGCCCAAACGGATTTCCAAATCAAATTCAAATTCTGTTCCGAAAATTCCTTTGCCGAGCAGGCCGTATTCACGTGCTTGATCTATTGCTATTTGCAAACGTTTTACGGCTATCGGGTATTCGGCACGAACATAAACATAACCCATGTTTGCACCGATAGAATAAGCGGCTATCGCCATAGCTTCGATAACACTATGAGGATCTCCCTCTAAAACAGATCTATCCATAAATGCGCCCGGATCTCCCTCGTCGGCATTACAGATGATGTATTTTTGATCACCCTGTGCATCTTTACCAAACTGCCATTTCAAACCGGTCGGGAAGCCACCGCCACCACGTCCGCGCAATCCTGATTTTTTCATGATGTCTATAACATCTTGAGGCGAATACTCTGTCAGACATTGGCCTAAAGCTTGGTATCCGTCAAACGCAATGTACTCGTCGATAACTTCGGGGTCTATAACACCGCAATTACGAAGAGCAACACGTTCTTGTTTCTTATAAAATTCGATTTCATTGAGAGTAGTAGCTACTTCTTCAACGTTTTCTTCTTTATGAAGCAAACGCTCTACAATTCTTCCTTTAAGAAGATGTTCTTCTACAATTTCAGGAACATCTTTCGCACTTATACGGCTATAAAACGCACCTTCGGGGTAAACTATGATGATCGGACCGGCTTCGCAAAGTCCAAAACAACCTGTTCTAACCACTTTCACTTCTTTTTCAAGGCCTTTTTCGGCAATTGACACTTCAAATTGCTCAATAATCTCTCCCGAGCCGGAAGATGTACATCCCGTACCGCCACATACGAGAACATGAGAACGATAAAAATCCATTTATTAACCCTCCACAGATTTATTTATGCATTGTTCTTTTCGTAATATCCGATTGTGTATTCAATAACCGGTCTTCCGTTTACCAAATGTTCTGTCACAATCTTAGATACCATATCCGGTTGCACTTTCACGTATGTAACTTTCTCTTCTCCCGGTAAAACCACGTCTACCATAGGCTCTAATCGACAGACGCCGATACACCCTGTTTGAGAAACAACCACATCCGAAAGCCCGCGCTTTCCTACTTCATCCACAAACGATTGCAACACAGGCCTTGCACCTGCAGCAATACCACACGTAGCCATTCCGACTACCACACGTTTTTGTGCGTCACCCTTGCGAATGTCAACTTTTCCTAAAGTCTTTTTTCTAATTTCTTCCAACTCTTTTAGCGATTTCATAGATTAACCTCCGTATATATTCTTAGCA
>CAYJNC010000356.1:0-2275 GCA_964371185.1 uncultured Christensenellaceae bacterium | reverse complement strand
ATAAAAGTCTGTAAAAGCGGATTTTCTATGATAAGTTTTAAGAGTTGATATGCTAGGAAGTCTATCAACTCTTGATTTATATATACTCCTTTTTTCAAGGCATGTCAAGAAAAAGCATTCGGAGAAATGCCTTTTTTTCACATGCCCGTTAGTTTAAATCAAGCCCCATTTGCATATAAGAAATTTCTTTAAATCCTAAATTCTCGTATAATTTAATAGCCGATATGTTATCCTTAACAACTTCAAGCCTATATCGTTTTACTTC
The DNA here is from genome assembly GCA_964371185.1 of uncultured Christensenellaceae bacterium. GTDB lineage: Bacteria > Bacillota > Clostridia > Christensenellales > Christensenellaceae > CAYJNC01. The sequence continues at coordinate 2,010 of CAYJNC010000356.1, read as the reverse complement.
TGTGTCAAACTTATTGTGCACAAATGCAAATATTGCCGACCCCAGGCCTTTTCCTTTAAAACCATCTCTAATATAAATTTCTTCAATTATGGCAACTTTCCCGCCCACTTCACAAGAATATGTAAAAGCTATATGGCAAAATCCCGCATATTCATTTTCATCTAAGCATACAATTATTGTATTATACGGACTATTATTCAATGCCAATTCGACTGTTTTTTCAATAAACTCTTTTGGCACATCATGCGCAACCGCACCTGTTTTATAGAATTCTTCCATCATTTTAATACATTCTTGCTTGTCTTTTTCTTGTAGAAATCTAATCATACTTCCCCCTAAATAATTACTCTCTCATCAAATAATATCATTAAATCAATGGATTAACAACATCCATAAATTTTGCCTTTGTGAAAAAGAGCAATATTCATATCGTTAATATTGCTCTTAATTGGTTTTATTTTGCTAATTGTTTAAGTGACGTCAAAGACTACAACACGACTCATATCTTACACATTCACTTGAATTAAACTTTTTATATGTTTTTAAATTGTAGTCATGTGCGCTTCACACCAACTATATCCGCAATTTTTGCATTCCTTTAAATCGCTGATTATTCCATATTTCCCCGGCTTAGTAATAACAACTGCATTACACTCTGAACAAATTAATCTTTCCTCAACCGCTTCCCCGCCCCCGGCTACATTTTTCAAATCTTGCTCGGAAACTTCATCTGATTTGCTATTGCTTTCCAACCACTCTTGAGCCTGCTTTTGCGTCATTTCCATGTTATTTTCTTTTGCCAAACCCATGAGTTCTTCTGCACTCTCGCACTTTCTTACTTTTTCAAGCATCTCTTTGCTAACTACCATCTTTTTTCTCCCTACATAGTTTATTTTAAATATTAGCGTTTTTATTTATATTTATTTATACGTTTGAAAAAAACAAACCGGCTAATCTTTTTTTAATTTTTATTAAAATATCACACAAGAAGAGCCGTTCGAAGAAGCCGTGCCCGAAATTCGCATCATAGTTGACCACTCGGGAAACGAAGTAGAAATTCCTAACGATGTCAACAGAGTCGCTACATTCGTGGCAAATTGTCACTCAACCGCTCTGCTATTTTTTTGCGTTGGAATTTGCTATTCGTTTGTAAACACACGAATTATGCAGATTACTACACTACCAACTTTGTCCGGTTTATTGTATTCTATTCACAATTCGACTTGATATTAAGAAAATCTTATAATTGTATGTCTTAAAAAGAGCTTCTCTTTAATAAAATAATATACTCTATAGATTGTTGGTTACTTGTGCATTGATGAAAAAGTGATAATATGATATTATTAATATTATATTTTTAGGATTTTTTTACAAAATTTAATTGAAAGACATTGATTTAAAAAAACATTTCGGGCATGGGGAAAAATGAAAAATATCTATTTGGTATTGGAATATATACGATTGATGATTTGAAAAATCAACACACCCATATATAAAAGATGCCTTAAATAAAGGATTCAAAGATGGTAGATGTATGTTATATGTTTATCGCTTAGCGGTAGATTAACAGTAAAGCGCTTAAATGGTGGCATAATTAAGAATAATTGAGGGATATAGTGTACTTTGCGATTCCTTTGATGAAAAATGGTAAATAGAGCAAAATTAAAAATTTAAGACTCGGAAAGTGAATAGCAAAGTGGTAAGAACGAGGCAAGATAGAAATAATTGTTAAAATTTGTTAGTTCTTTTTCGGTATACGAACGTATAAATAAGTATAAAACAAGATGAGGATAATAGTATTAGAAAATATAAGAGGAGAAAAACAATGGAAATGACAAAAGAATTAATTGAAAAAGCCAAAAAATGTGAGACGGTGCAAGAACTTTTAGCTTTGGCTAAAGAAAATGAGGTGGAACTTACAGAAGAGATGGCGGAAGGGTTACTTGCAAGGTTTAAAAAACCGGGTGAAGTTTCGGACGAAGAGTTAGACAACGTTGCGGGCGGTGGTTG
>CAYJNC010000355.1:2064-2278 GCA_964371185.1 uncultured Christensenellaceae bacterium | reverse complement strand
TACCGATAAACGTACCAATAGCATTGGCTTTACCGTTACCCATGAACGATTGGCCGATAAACGTTGCCGCAACACCTTCCATAAGGTAGCTTGCACCGGCACCCGGATTCGCTTGTCCCATTCTGGATGCAAGCATTATTCCGCCAAGTGCTGCCAAAAGAGAAGACATTACATATGCAAGAGTCTTATATTTAACAACTTTAACACCGGCAAG
>CAYJNC010000355.1:0-2054 GCA_964371185.1 uncultured Christensenellaceae bacterium | reverse complement strand
CATATATCTACCATGTTTTGTGTATCTCAAGAATATATATGCAAACACAAGTATTACTGCCATTATTATGATAATAGTTGGTTCTTGTCCGATTTCTAAGAATGAATCGGAAAGTTTTCCTGCTGCAATGTCGCCATTTTCCAATACCATGTTATTAGAAACAATTTTACCGCTTGTATAAGATTGTGCAAGCCCTGCCACTATAAACATAGTTGCAAGAGTAGCAAGCATATCCGGAACTTTAAGCTTTATAATTATAAAAGCATTTAATAAACCAACAAGTGCGCAAACACCAAATGTGATTAAAATTGCCGGTAGCATAGGCATTTCATGCCAAATCATCATAGAACTAACGATAACACAAGAAAGTGAAACCGTAGAGCCTGCCGAAAGGTCAAAACCGTTAACCGCAACGCTGAATGTTATACCAAGCGCTATAACAGCGGTAATAGACATTGATCTAAAGATGTTTAAAATGTTTCCCGAACTTACAAAAAGACCTTCTGTCGTTACGGTAAATGCCATAATAAGTACTACTAGTGTAATTACAGTTCCGTATTTATAAAGGAATTGTAATAAATTAAATTTTTTGTTTTGTTTAAGCTCCATTGTTATCCCCTCCTACTGAATAAAACAGCAATTCTTTCTCATTTGTCTCTGATGTCACCAATTCTTTTATAACATATCCGTTATACATGACATACGTCCTATCTGTTATGCCCAGAATTTCTTGAAATTCGCAAGTTGCATAAATAACAGATTTTCCCGCTTCTACCAAATCGGATATAAGGTTATATACATCCGCCTTTGCACCAACGTCTATTCCTTTTGTCGGTTCATCAAAAACATATATATCCGCATCGCTTATCAGCCATTTTCCGATTGCTATTTTCTGCTGATTACCACCCGATAAAAACTTCACCTTCTGATTCGGGCTGGGTGTTTTTATTCCGAGATCATCTATTATTTTATTTGTGGCCTTCCTTTCGCTCGAAAAATTCATGAAAGTTTTCATTTTTGTAAAATTTCCAAGCGTAGGCAATGTTATGTTGGAAATAACATTTTCCTCTACAAGAACGCCTTCTTTACGTCTTTCTTCAGGAACAAGTGTCATACCGCTCTGAATTGCCATATAAGGTTTTTTAGGGTTGATTTTCTTGCCATGAATCAACATTTCACCGCATGTAATTTTGCTTGCCCCGAATATTGCCTTACAAAGTTCTGTCTTACCTGCACCGACAAGTCCGCTGATTCCGATAATTTCGCCCTTACGAACATTTATAGACACATCCTTTAAAAATGTGTTGTCCCTAAGGTTTTTGGTTTCATAAACAACTTCACTGATTTCCACATGTTTTTTAGGATAGCTGTTTGCAAATTCCTTACCTAACATCATTTCTACCAGTTGTTGCGTGGTAATCTCATCTGTATCTGCAGTCGCAACATACTGACCATTTCTCAAAACAGTGATTCTATCACAAATTTGGAATAACTCGGGCAACCTATGTGAAATAAATACAATACCAACATTTTTCTGTTTTAATTGCTCTACAATTTCAAACAATCTCTCTGCTTCTGCACTTGAGAGGGGTGCAGTCGGCTCATCTAGTATGATAAACCTACTTTCCTTATGAACTGCCCTTGAAATCAAGACCATCTGCTTTTCAGCAAGCGTCAAATCTTCAACATTTTTGTTGATATCAATTTTAAAGTTCAAAGTATTAAGCGCCGCCTGTGCACTCTTTTTAATCTTTGACCAATTAATAAATTGATGTTTAGCATTCATCATGATGATTTCGTCCATCATAATGTTTTCCGCCACACTTAAATATGGCACTAACGCTGTGTCTACCTCTTGGTACACGATCTCTACACCATTTTGCTTTGACTGCAAAATAGATTTAATCTCCACTTTTTTACCGTCTATGGTAATTTCACCCGTCCAGTGTGTGTAAAGTCCGGATAAAACTTTCATGAGTGTAGATTTACCTGCACCGTTTGCACCTATGAGTGCGTGTACTTCGCCCGTTTTAATATCAATTGCAGCATTATCA
>CAYJNC010000354.1:0-2304 GCA_964371185.1 uncultured Christensenellaceae bacterium | reverse complement strand
AAGCACATAACATAATCAAAACTGTTTAAGTTATGATTTGAGGCAGGGAGTGGGAATAATATTCTACGGCTTGCTTACCGGTCGTATAATTCCCCCCAATAACGACACAAAAGATCTGCTTTAGCTATAAATATTAAAGCGAGAATTTACTCTCGTGGCAACGAAATGGCAACAAAAATTATAAAAAGATAAACAGGTAACTGATTTTTTGAAAATCGGTTACCTGTTTTTGCGTTCATTTATAACTGAACGTGCGATTGAGTATTTACGAGTTGCAGTTATATATTGATGGGTTAAAAGTTGTATTGAAATGAAAGATCTTAGTGGGTCGGGGAGGGATTCCGAGGTGTATAGCATAAAAATATCAAAATTTTCTGGGTTGCCGATTTTTGTCAACAGGTGTGATGCCCGGGGCTATGTTTTATAGAAGCGAATATAAAGCTTTTTGCCATTAATTCTAACAATTTGCATTTTGAGGTTAAGGCACAAACCCAAAGATTTGTGCCTTAACCGGTTTTGCATCGTATCACAGAGTGCTATTTCACAGAGAAAATTTCGCACTCGCTTTTAATTTTTTATATTTTGCAAAGCAAAATATAAATTCGCCATGCCCGTAGGGCGGCATACTAATAAAAGCACATCTCCATGGCTCTTATTATTTAGATGCACCTGCTATCGCAGATGTGCGAATAAATAATCCTGCGGATTATTTATATTAAATTTAGTCAGCGTCACGAACTAATCTTATCATGTTAAATACACGCTGCTCATCGCCTTGCGGAGCATTTGAGTCGGAAACAGGATAATCCTCTGCACTTCCGGTTTTTGGGTCGCTTTTTTGCGAACCTGCACCATGTGCATCAACTGTTTCTCCATTCATTTCACCAAGAGCATTTCCGAAAACCATATAAGAAGCTGCTCCATATTCGGTTGAAGAAGCGCTTAAATCATCGTGTGTCGTTCCGGACCAATAGTATGCATAGTCATCTTCACCGACATAGTTTGTAATAGGTGTACAATAAAACAAACTATCAATGGCAGCGGTTCCGGTAACTGCAAGCGATTGCTCATAGTCAACTAAACTTTGCAGTTCTTTAATATCCGGCAATCTCCAATCAGAGTAACCGAGGAAATTCTCATTATTTTTTTCTTGTACCCAAGCTAATGCCTCTTCCCAAGTCATTGCACCATTACCATTTTCATCAGTATAGTCTTCGTAATAACCTGAGTCATATTGTGACCACATAAGCGAAGTCGCCTCATCGGTAATGGTTTCATCACTATTATCTACAAATAGGTTTTGCCCATAACTTGTGTTTCCACGAACAAAGTAGCAGTAGAAATCTTTATCAATTTCATAGCCTTTAATACGTCCATCAGCAAAGTTATATCCAAATACAGTTGTGTTTCCGCCTAAAGTTGTTGAACCATAAATTGTAGAAGTTAAGATTTGTGAATCTATAAATCGTGATTCGCCCGCAGCGTCACCATATTCAAATACAAAATAATCTGTGTCAATATATGGCGTAGATGTGGATGAACTTGTCCCTGTGTTTCCCGAAAAGTCTACTAAAGAATAAAGCTCTTTCATTGTCGGTATTCTCCAGTCAGAGTAACCTAAATAATTGCTTTGGTTTAATTCTTCCAGTAGTTCAACGGCCTCGGGCCATGTTAATTTTTCGCCCGGATCCCCAGTCCACATAAGTCCTGTTACATTGTCAGAAACAGTACCATCGCCATTATCTGTATAGTTTGGAGCATTGCCTACAAACTGTGCATCTTGGCCATAGAAGGCATCCCCTTGGGCCGGCTCATCTATAATAGCATCATTTGAGAAAAATGTAGTCTGATTAGTATCAACAATAGGATATCCATCAACAGTGGCTTCATAACCTACAGCGGCCACAAGGTCAGCCTCTATCGCCTGGGCTTCTTCAACTGTATAAGTGCTTGTCACAGTTTGCATATCACCCGGAGGTGGGCCGGATCCTTCAGCATCGCCGCCGGGAGGAGGTCCGCTTGGCTCTAGTGTTTCTCCTTGTGTGGCATTGTTTTCGCTCACCTGACTTTCTTGTGTTTGATCTGTGTTAACTGTAGAAATTTCAGCGTCCGAACTTTGACACGCTACAAGACTTGCGCATATAGCGAGTATCAATAAAAATGCAATGGTTTTTTTCATAAAATAATCCCCGATTTAATTGTTATAATCTTTGCTACGGTTCAGAGTATATATAAGAAACTTTAACCATACCTTAAATTTAAAAAATTATTGTTTGATTAACAACTGCTCACTTTATTACATCA
>CAYJNC010000353.1:0-2309 GCA_964371185.1 uncultured Christensenellaceae bacterium | reverse complement strand
AAAGGGCATACCCCAAATGAGTTGCGTCGAATATTTGAAAAAGATAATATGTTGACTCTTGATAAAAAACCATTTGTTTCTAACGATAATATTATACAATTTAGCGACTACCGATCCGGCAATTCGATTTCTTCTGAAAAAATAGGACGCAACGAACTATGCCCATGTGGAAGTGGAAAAAAATACAAAAAATGTTGTGGTAAATAGTTGCTTTTACCCGCAACGCACTCTACAAGCATACAAAAGAGATTGACAGCGAGTTTGAAGAAGAAATGCACCGGAGGTTTGTGGCGGCAATAGACAGATGCAAAAATCGGTCGGTTTAAAAAAAGGGGCGTGGTAAATTGTACCTATCTAAATCAAAATATTGTGCGTTTTGACAATGTCCGAAAATTGCATGGCTACATAAAAATAAACCGTCCGAGTTTAAAGTAGACGAGGGCACGGTTTCTCGTATGGAAGTTAGAACAGGAGTCGCGAGCTTGCGAAAAAATTGTTCTCCGACTATGTTGACGTAACCGCATACGACGGGGAAAGGCTAAAACTTTCCGAAATGATAGAGCGAACCAAAGCCGAAATGAAAAAGGGCACACCTGTAATATGCGAGGCATCTTTTAGTTTTGGTGGTCTTTATTGCGCAGTAGATATTTTGCGAAAAACCGGCGACGGGTGGGAAATTTACGAGGTGAAAAGCTCAACAAAAGTTAAAAAAGATGTATTTATTGCCGATGTTGCCTACCAAAAATACGTGCTTGAAAATTGTGGCGTGGACGTATGTGGCGAATACCTTGTCAGCGTGAATAACAAATATGTTTTTGATGGAGTCACAAATGGAACAAAGGCGATGAACCTTTTCCCAAAACTTAAAGACATGGGCGCCGAGGACAGAGAAAAAGCCCGTAATTCTCTTTTAAGATATTGCGAGCTTGATACCTATGCCATGGTTACAATTTATAATGAACTTGTTAGGGTAGTGCGGTAAAATTGCAATTACTTTAAAAATCTCGAACTGTGCATACGTGTATTCTTTATTGCAATTAACTATTTTTCTTCGCTCTTTTTGCCGAGTGTTCGCTTGCCTTGAAATTGTAAATCGGACGAATTATGCAATCAACCGTGGCGGTTTCATTGATATGGTCTAAAATAGCTTCCATAGGTTTGTATGCCATTGGGCATTCGTCGAGCGTTTTTTGAGATACCGAAGTTGTGAAAATGCCCTCCATTTCCTTTTTGAATGCAGACAGTGTGAAGGTGTTTTCTGCGTCACGTCTGCCAAAAAGGCGGCCTGCGCCGTGGGGTGCCGAAAAATTCCAATCTTCGTTTCCAAGCCCGGTGCAAAGCAAACTGCCGTCTCGCATATTAATGGGTATAAGCAGTCTTTCACCCTTTGTTGCAGACACTGCACCCTTGCGCAATATATTGTTTTCTGTGTCTATATAATTGTGAATTGTTGAAAAGGAATATTCTTCACCAAGTTTCATGCCGTCTAAAATAACCTCTTTAATTATTCGGCGATTTAATGAAGCGAACCTTTGCATTAATTCCATGTCATGTAAATAATTAGTAAGTTCTTCACCATAAAGGGGTGCGAGTTCGTAGGGGATTTCGTTTTGCGCACGTCCGCCTGCCAATTTATATGCGATTTCCTGATAATGTTTCGCTACCTGCAAACCAAGGTTTCTGCTACCCGTGTGAATAACAAGATACAAATTTTCTTCGGTGTCTTTGTCAACCTCTATAAAATGGTTGCCGCCTCCCAACGTTCCAAGGCTTTCTTTTGCCCGACGTGTGTTCATCTTTTTATAACAGTGTAAATCTTCCAATTTTATCCTGCCATGGCCACGATGCGGACGTTCTCTGACTTCTCTGCCTGAGGGAATGTTTTTTCGAATAAAACTGTCGAGTTCGGGTAGGTTAATTCGCTTTTCTTTAAGTTTTATCGTTTCTATTCCACAGCCGATGTCTACCCCCACAAAACTCGGCGCAACACTTTCTTTAATTGTCATGGTCGTGCCTATGGTGCAACCGTTGCCGGCATGAACATCGGGCATTATGCGTATTTTGCAATCCTTGGCAAATGGTTGGTTGCAAAGGGTGGCTATTTGCGCTTTTGCCGAGCTTTCAATTTCATTTGTGAACACTTTTGCGGTTGTATATTTCCCCGTAATTTCTATCATAATTCATTACCTCTCATCACTTTTAAACAAACTATTAAATTCATCGAAATCTTTTGCTTTGTTTATAAGACTTAATTTATTCAGTGAGACAAAAAGTGCGGCGGCCTTTGCCTGGCAGTTTATACTGCTTTT
>CAYJNC010000352.1:1527-2311 GCA_964371185.1 uncultured Christensenellaceae bacterium | reverse complement strand
TGAAAGGGTAGCGGCTTTGGTTGCGGCAAAGGTAGACGCAATAGGTGTAGATACGGCCCATGGGCATTCTATGTTTGTTTTGCGCAAAATTGAAGAAATTAGAAATAAATTTCCGGATATCGAAATTATTGCCGGTAATGTTGCTACAAAAGCGGCGGTTGCCGATTTGATTTCGGCAGGTGCCGATTGTGTTAAGGTGGGAATAGGACCGGGTTCTATTTGCACAACACGTGTGGTTGCCGGTATTGGTGTTCCTCAATTAACTGCCGTTATAGATTGTGCGGAAGAAGCGGCAAAACATGGAGTTAAAATAATTGCGGATGGCGGAATAAAATACAGCGGAGACATAGCAAAAGCGCTTGCCGGCGGTGCGGCGGCTGTTATGATAGGTAGCTTGTTTGCGGGTACAAAAGAAAGCCCGGGCGAGATGGAAATATACCAAGGCAGAAGTTTTAAAGTGTATAGGGGAATGGGATCTATTGGTGCTATGCAAAAGGGCAGCGCAGACAGATATTTCCAAGAAGACACACAAAAATTGGTTCCCGAAGGTGTTGAAGGACGTGTACCGTATAAAGGTTCACTTGCAGATACAACTTTCCAAATGGTTGGTGGCATAAAATCGGGAATGGGATATTGCGGAGCAAAAACAATAGAAATGTTCCAAAAGAATGCAGAGTTTGTTCAGATAACAGGTGCCGGCTTGCAAGAAAGCCATCCGCACGATATCAACATAACTAAGGAATCTCCTAACTATACGACTAAAATGTAAGTAGGCGGTAGAGTT
>CAYJNC010000352.1:671-1517 GCA_964371185.1 uncultured Christensenellaceae bacterium | reverse complement strand
AGAGAATGTGGTGTTTATTGCGAGGTTAAACCTTGCAACACCACACTTGAGGAACTAAAGAAGCTACAACCCCTCGGTGTTATTTTTACGGGTGGACCAAACAGTGTGTATGAAAATAATGCACCTAAAGTTGATCCGGAGATTTTCAAGCTCGGAATACCGGTGCTTGGTATTTGTTATGGGTGCCAGTTGATGGCCCAAACGCTTGGAGGCAGTGTGGTTGCCGCAACAAACGATAGCGCACGTGAATACGGCAAAACGAATACAAATTTTGAAAACGTTTGTAAGTTGTTTAAAGGATTGCCAAGCAGTGGAGTCACATGGATGAGCCACGGAGACTACATGGAGCGTGTGCCGGAAGGATTTTCATTGGTTGCACATAGTGATGCTTGTCCTAATGTTGCAATTGCCGACGAAAAAAGAGGTTTTTATGGAGTTCAATATCATCCGGAGGTAAACCACACGGAAAACGGAATTCTGATGATTAAAAATTTCTTATACGAAGTTTGTTCGGCAAACGGTGATTGGACAATGGGAGACTATTTAAAAGAGTCTATTGCGCATATTCGTGAAAAAGTAGGAGACGGCAAGGTTTTGTTGGCATTGTCGGGCGGAGTTGATTCGTCTGTCTGTGCCGGTCTTTTGGCAGAAGCAGTAGGCAAGCAGCTTACCTGCGTATTTGTAGACCATGGTTTGATGCGCAAAGACGAGGGGGATGAAGTTGAGGAAGCTTTTGCTAAGTGGGATCTGAACTTTATTAGGGTAAATGCCGAAGAACGTTTCTTAGGTAAGCTAAAGGGCGTTTCCGATCCGGAAACAAAACGTAAAATAATCGGTGAAGAGTTT
>CAYJNC010000352.1:0-661 GCA_964371185.1 uncultured Christensenellaceae bacterium | reverse complement strand
ATTTGAAGAGGAATCAAAGAAAATCGGAGCGGTAGATTTTTTAGCACAGGGGACAATTTACCCCGATGTTATAGAGTCGGGAGCAGGCGATGCTGCGGTAATAAAAAGCCATCACAACGTGGGTGGATTACCGGACTTTGTTGATTTCAAAGAGATAATAGAACCGCTGCGTTTGCTTTTTAAAGACGAAGTTAGAAATTTAGGCAGGGAAGTTGGTCTTTCGGAAACACTTGTTATGCGTCAACCATTCCCCGGTCCGGGGCTTGCTATTCGTGTGATTGGCGATTTAACAAAAGAAAAGTTAAATACATTGAGAGAGGCAGACTACATATACAGGGCAGAACTTTCACTTGCGGGTGAAGCGGAAAACATCAATCATTATTTTGCGGTGCTCACAAACACTCGCTCGGTAGGTGTAATGGGCGATGGGCGAAGCTATGATTATACTTTGGCGCTACGTGCAGTCACTACGTCGGATTTTATGACGGCGGATTGGGCAAGAATTCCGTACGAAGTGCTTGATAAAATATCGGTACGCATTGTAAACGAAGTGCCGGGCATCAACCGTATTGTTTATGACATAACAAGCAAACCACCGGCAACGATAGAGTGGGAGTGACATGAAACAGCTAAGAACCCTTATAAACAAAGGGTTCTTATT
>CAYJNC010000351.1:256-2312 GCA_964371185.1 uncultured Christensenellaceae bacterium | reverse complement strand
GTATCCCTATTTGCGATGGTCAACTTGCCTCTACCTTCCGTACGTTTTTCTTTCTCAAGAACCCAAACACCATCAACCGCACCGATTAAACCCGTGCTTCCCGATAGCGTATTGAGTGGATCGGGGTCATACATTTTGCGTGTATGATGCACGAGTAAAACCGTCACATCATTTTTCTCTGTAATGGGTTTTAATGCCTTGATGTCGTTATAATCATGAGAATACATAGAGCTATCAGCCACCGTATTTCGCACATGCTCTAAAGTATCTATAACAATAAGTTTTGTGTCCGGATAAGTTGAAATAAAATTGTTGACTTGTTCAATTAATCCGTCGCTTATTCCAAGTGATGCGATAGCAAAATGCAAGCGCCTATAATCTCCTTGTGTTTCCTCTATAATCTCAAACATTCGGCTTTGTAATCGACGGTGATTATCCTCTAACGCCAAATACAGCCCCTCACCTTCATTCGCATCAAAATCCCACAACTTACCCCCGGTAGCAACCGCTATACACATATCAAGTGCAAGCCAACTTTTACCGATTTTGCCACTCCCGGCAAGTATGAAAATTCCTTGAGGTAAAACCTCTTCCACCGCAAATTGCAAGGGTGGATATTCTGTCTGCAATAACTCGGTCGCCGTAATTGTCACAAGTGGTGCAACTTCCTTTTTTTCTCTGTTATTCATTATTTTTTCTCGCTTTCATAGTATTTTTTCATGTTACGAACGCCCCTTAGTATTGCCTGATGGATAGACTTATCCGTAACACCTTCTTGCTTCGCAATCTCTACCGCTTTTTGCTTTAATATGTAGCGCTTGTACACTCGCCTGAATTGCTTTTTAGACAATGCCCGCAACGCTTCATACAGTTGATTCACCGCTAAGTTTTGCAAAAACACTTCTTCGGCAGAAGCCACACGCTTTAACACCTCGTTTTCTATGCCGTCATCACAATTCAATGAATAATATGCCTTGTGATAACACCTGCGTGAGTTATAGTTGTTCTCCTGCCGGATAGACTGCAAAATCCCCTCATACACCTCGTCCGAAACATTAACAAACGTGTCGTCCCTTATGTGCGGATAGTGCTTTTTCAGATTGATGGTAACCATTGTTTTGACCTCCTTAAGGCTTAAATTTTGTTTGAGAAAAATACTTCTCACTTAATAAGCCCGAAAAAGGCATTTCGTACGTGTGTTAATCTGAAATTTTTTTATATTTTTTTCTGACGGCCTCAATACTTTGCTGTACCGAGCTTTTAGAACAACCACAAAAAGACGCTATTTCGGAATAAGATAACCCCTCTATAGCGTGAAGTAAAAAGCGTTTTTGTTGAGTTTTTGTGCAAGAATTCAGTACTGTAATTAGTTTATTTATTGCTCCGCCAATTAAAGATTGGATAATAATTTCCGAGGGATATTCGTATAGTGCAAGGAAAAAAAGTGCAGTAATATCATAAATATTGCAAGGTTTTTTGACACAGCAATATGCGAATATAACCGGTAAGTATGCCTATCGTTTGGTTGGTGGAGCAATACGGATTCTTTTTGACAGATTATTTCTTCGGGTGTTTCGACTTTTACACTTGAACATTCGGCCGAAATAATATTTTCGTCAAACTCTCTTGTGTCCCAATGTCGCCGTTTTTGATGAGATAGGTTTTCCTCTTTACGGTCAAACTTTCTAATACAATCGTGAACCTCTATTGTCACATTAACAGGCAGAGCTTGCCCGTTTATTTTTATATTTATATTCATGATGATTTCTCCTTAGATTTTTGAAATTTGTTTGATTCCAAGTAATCTAAGGAGGAGAGTGGCAAAGATAAAACTTCCCGTAAAACGCAAAAATGCCCGATTGAAATTGTTTTAATCTCAATCGGGCATAGTTATATTGGTTTGTTATTTGAATATTTTGTATTTTTGTGCGCAGCCAAGGCGGTGCTTTATAATGATCTATTTTGGTTTCATGATGATGCCTCCTACAAAAGTTAAATGTTTGTTTAAATGGGTACTTCTTAAACTTAGTCTTATTTTTTCGCCACCTCCAATTCT
>CAYJNC010000351.1:0-246 GCA_964371185.1 uncultured Christensenellaceae bacterium | reverse complement strand
TTTGAAATTTATTAAATTCCGAATAATCTAAGGAGGTGGGCGACAATGATAAAACTTCCCGTAAAACGCAACTATGCCCGATTGAAATTGTTTTAATCTCAATCGGGCATAGAAATACTTAGATATATTTATTTTTTTATAAACAGAATCACTTTTTTATAGTTAATTCAAAAATTGCAATTTTGTACGTTATCATAAACTGTTACTCCCAATTTTTCTTTCGGTAAAATACAAGCCCAAGCAATA
>CAYJNC010000350.1:0-2319 GCA_964371185.1 uncultured Christensenellaceae bacterium | reverse complement strand
GATCTATGTCGGTAGACATACGAAAAGAATGCAAAAGTTCTCCACCGTAGAACAGACCGCATTTTATGTTTGTGTTACCGATGTCCATAACTAATATCATAAACTAACCCTTCTTTCCTTCTTCAAAAAACCGCTTTTATTTATCGCCATCACAATGGCCGGGCAAATAATTGCCGCTAAAGCCGCCTCGGGCAAGCCATTTGTTAGCACTATACCCCAAATTATTCCGGTTGCTCCCGCAATGTCTACCTGAAAACCCGTAGATATTGCAGAAACAAAGAAAATTTGTGTCCATATCAGAAAAACAAAAGTATTGATCAACGAGCCTGCCGCACTCGCAACTATCAAACCGCCCTTTTTTGATGTCTTTTCAAACAACATTTTGATGCCATAGGTTAGCGGTGCAATTAACAGGCGTGGTATTATTAAGCACAACACCGTCAACAGGGCGTTTTCATTAAGCATTACTAATATAAGTTGGCTGGGCATTATAAGCATCTGTAAAATGCTCGTTAAAATAAACACAACCGATAATCCCATACCCGTCTTTAACCCTAATGTGAGTGTGCCGACTATTGTCGGAATGCAGAGCAACGTAAGCTTTGCAAACGGTAACGGAATATAGCCTATTGATGTAACCCCAAACAATATGGTTATTGCAACCAAAATTGCTGTAAACACAACTGCTTTTGTTTCTTTTTTCATTTTTCCTCCGCTCGAGTTTCTTTTTTAAGAATACCCGTCTTAATTTTGTTAAACCTATCTTTCATTTGCTCGGGTTTCTTACTAAAGAATACCCGTCTTGTTTACATATTAAAAAATATGTTTGTTTTTTCCAATTAACTGTGTTATATTAAACTCAGTTAAATTCATATATATTATATCAGCAAAAACAATTAAAAAGCAACTATATTAAAAGTTGGAGGTGAATTGCATGTTTGCAATATCTGACGAAACGGGATCTTCTCACGTAAAAAACAAGGTTCCATTAAGTATTTTAGCCGTAGTTGTAACAATTGGTGTTGGTTTTTTAAGTAGTCTCACGACAGACACGTCGTCTGCTTGGTACACATCTTTGGTATTGTCACCCCTACAACCGCCACCACTCACTTTCTCTATTGTTTGGACCTGCTTATACACAATTTTAGCCATAGTCTTCGTCCTACTGATAAAAAACAACGCAGTGACAAAGAGAAATCTTACTCATATTATAGTCAATTTAGCACTCAACGCTTCTTGGTCGGCCGTGTTTTTCCTTGCATACAACACGGTTTTATCACTCGTCATACTAATTATTATGATAATAAACATAATACTTTTTATGATGAATTTAAAGCATTCGGTGAAAGTAGCAATGTTTTTGCTTATACCCTATTTGGTATGGCTGTGTATTGCAACATTTTTGAACATCAGTGTTTTAGTCTTAAATTAAAAATATGACAAAAAATGCAGACACAATTCTATATAAATTTTCCGGTTGCTTTTATTGTATAGAATTGTGTTGAATTTTTTTATCTAACGATAATAAAAAAATGTTGCTTTTATAAAAGAGTTATGATAATATATTGCAAGTAAGTTATTTTGTTGTAACTAACATGGCGGTGTAGCTCAGTTGGCTAGAGCGCTCGGTTCATACCCGAAAGGTCGGTGGTTCGAGTCCACTCGCCGCTACCAAAAACACTTCATACCAAAGGTATGGAGTTTTTTTTGTATGTAATGGAGGACTCGAACACGAAGGCAAAATCCCTTAAGGATTTTAGGACAGTCCGGTGGACTGTTCGTGCCGAAGGCGCCGTGAAAGGTTGTTTTGAGCCCCTGCGAAAAACTACCGGAGCGAGTCCACTCGCCGCTACCAAAAACACTTCATACCAAAGGTATGGAGTTTTTTTTGTATGTAATGGAGGACTCGAACACGAAGGCAAAATCCCTTAAGGATTTTAGGACAGTCCGGTGGACTGTTCGTGCCGAAGGCGCCGTGAAAGGTTGTTTTGAGCCCCTGCGAAAAACTACCGGAGCGAGTCCACTCGCCGCTACCAAAAATAAAGTTCTCACGAAGTGAGGGCTTTATTTTTTTGTATGTAATGGAGGACTCGAACACGAAGGCAATTTAAAACCTTGGGCGTTGCCCAAACCCACTTGATAAAAAATAGAAAAAAATTATTCAATTTAACATAAGGTGATAACTTGCTATCTTTATCTTTTATGATAATATTATTTTAAAATTAAGCAATGCAAGGCATTGCTTGGGTCAAGGGCATATTATGCCCTTGTGGGTTGCAGGGCAAAGCCCTGCGGTCTTGACCTTTAAAAGTTGCAATT
>CAYJNC010000349.1:684-2324 GCA_964371185.1 uncultured Christensenellaceae bacterium | reverse complement strand
CGCATAAACAGCACCACTGACGAAATCTAAAATACGCTGTGCTACATCTATTTCAAGTTCATCTAAATTAACAATAATCGGCTTTTGTTCTTTTAGATTATCTATGATACTTTGTGTGTCTTCATAAGAAGTCGGTTTGTAAATAAGCACTCTAACCTTACTTGTGTCGGGCACGCTTGCAACCGGCCCCGTGTTTCCTCTTCTGTTCTGATTATAATCCCGATGATCGTCCATCGGTACGTACTCATTGTAGTCTTCTTCAGTAAAATTCATCATATCGTCCTGCACTTCCCCTTGTTCTTCAACATATTCTTCTTCAGGTTTAGCTTCTTCTATTCCTATAATACTAAGAATTTTTTTTCCGAAATTAGCCATAGACTACCTCCTTTATTCTTATTTATATAAAACTATATTTGTCTTTCTCCAAATATAGCTGTACCTACTCTTACCATGTTTGAACCCATTTCAATTGCAATTTCAAAATCGTTGGTCATACCCATAGACAAATACTCGAAACCGCTTACTTCAGTCGAAAACTTATCGAAAATTTGTTTTGCCTTTGCAAACACGCTTCTAATACTATTTTCATCGGATGTATTAGGACCTATAGTCATGATACCTTTTAAACGCACCCTGTCATATACCACCATTTGGTCTAAAAACATTTGCAAATCTTCTTCATAAACACCCGCTTTTGTGTCTTCGCGCGAAATGTTTACCTGTATAAGCGCATCTAAAACCGTGTCTTGTTTTTCGCATTGTTTTTGCAACTCTTTTGCGAGTTCTTGCCTGTCTAATGCGTGCAACAAAAATACACCTCTATTTATTATATACTTAACTTTGTTAGTTTGCAACCGTCCAATTAAATTCCATCTAATATCATTTGGCAATTTTTCATTTTTATTTATGAATTCTTGTACCCTGTTTTCTCCAAAACTACGCATACCGAAATTGTAAGCCGACAAAACCGCATCTGAATCAACTGTTTTAGATACACAAATAAGCTCTACGCTGTTCTTATCTACGCCGGCCTTATTACAGCATTTTTCTATTTTTTCTTGTACAATTTGAATATTTTTTTCTATACTCATTCTACACTTCTACTTCTTGCCCTACAGCAAGCTCACCTTCGTTTAGCGGCAAAACAATTGCCTGTCCTTCACTAATAATCTTTACTTCGACCGGAATAAAAATCCGTTCGTTTTCTATTACCACGTTAACGCCTTGCTGATCGTTTTGTTCTATAATAGCAGACTCCGGCACTTTAAGCCCGTCAAACATGGTGTATATTTGCGCATCTGCACGCCTTATGTTTATCAGGCTGCCTATGTCCTCTGTCATCTCTACTACATAAGTAAACTTGCCATTTTCCGAAACATTTCCGACTATCGTGCCGCTAAATTGCTTGTCGGGGTAGTCTTCAAATGCAATAGCAAATTGATTTCCGTTTGTGAATTCGGTGACTTCATCGCCTGCTCCTATAAGTAAATACCAACTAAAGTTGTTTACCAAACGATATAGCGGCGGCGACTCTTGCTCTTGAGTGTTCATGGTAGTACCGTTTATAACTTCTTGCAAGGTTT
Organism: uncultured Christensenellaceae bacterium; assembly: GCA_964371185.1. GTDB lineage: Bacteria > Bacillota > Clostridia > Christensenellales > Christensenellaceae > CAYJNC01. The sequence continues at coordinate 741 of CAYJNC010000349.1, read as the reverse complement.
CCCATGTTATATTTTGCAAATTATTCGCCCTAAAAGTCTCTTCTTGGCCGTCAAAAT
>CAYJNC010000349.1:0-674 GCA_964371185.1 uncultured Christensenellaceae bacterium | reverse complement strand
CTTGTAACTGTTGCTCTTGACTGTAAAAATCGTCTAACTGTTGGGCTGCGGTCACGACGTCCATTAAATATGTCTGCTTGTCTCTCATAAGTTCTTCCAACTCGTTTTCGACACTTAATATGTCTTTGTCACCGCTTGCTATCATGTCTCTGAGTTGCGTTGACTTATTATCGATTTGCGTATTTAGCTCTGCTAATTGTGTGTCTTCGGAGTTATTTAAGACTTCATTTTCCTGATATTGCTGAATTTTGGTTTCCATTTCTATCAAATCATTCATGACCTGATCGTTATAACCCCATTTGTAAACTTCTAAAACGGGTGTGTCTGCCTCTACACGTTCACCCTCTAAAACAATATGTTTAACATCTTCATAATTATCTGCGGTAATAACCTGTTCGTCACGCACAATAACAACCGGCATTTCTGTCTCAAACTGTATTGATCCTTGTTCTATTACGGCAGTAGAAATATTCATCGTCAATATTAATATAACCACCACAACCGCTGCTACAATTCCTAAAAATATATAAAACTTACCGTTAGGTCTAAATGTCGACCTTCTAACCTGATTCATAAAATAAGCACTCCAATAAAATAGTATATCCTTATACTTATTCTACAATCATACGGCAAACTCCTTTATTTTTAAAACTAAATACTCATTTTAATATTAA
>CAYJNC010000348.1:0-2339 GCA_964371185.1 uncultured Christensenellaceae bacterium | reverse complement strand
ATTTAAAAAAGATTGACGAAAGCACATAAAAATTGTAGAATAGTAGCTACCGTACTAGATGGGGAGTTAGCGGTGCCCTGTAACCCGCAAGCCGCTATAGCGGGATTGAATTCCGCATCGAGGGTTTTGTTTGTAAGGTATGGAGCAGGTTTGGGAATGTTGAAGGATGGGTCCTGTGCAATGTAGCGCTGTGAACCCTGTCAGGTCCTGACGGAAGCAGCAGTAAGCGGTTTGCTATGTGTGCCGCGGGTTTGTCTGTCCGGAGTTTCTTGCCTGAGTTCCTCTTGTAGATATCTATCCGAGATGCGGTGTACGGCTTTTTAAAGAGCTAAACAAAAATAGATAAAAACAAGAATAATGTCGTAAGGGGGAAACCGTTACGATGTTTTTTTGTAAAGTAGAAATGAGTATTAGCACAAAAATATAAAATATGTTAAAATATATGAGAATAAAAAATTGGCAGATTGAAAGAGTCTTGCCAAGCTATAGGAAAGGTAGTATAGATGCCGGCATTACTTACGCATGTGGTTATGGCAGACCATGTTGCTGAATTATTAGACGATATACCAAGAGCAAAAGAAGTTGTTTTACCACATAAAAAAGCATACTATTCGGGTTCGCAAGGAGGAGACTATTTTTATTCATATAAGTTTTACTCTATGTGGGCGGGCGCAAGTTACAAAATGTTTGGCTATGCCTTGCACAGGGCAAGGGTGCCGCGTTTTTTTGCAGAAGGCGCAGACTATATAAAAAATAATTATTCAGACAATCTACTGTCTTTTTTTTACGGATACATAACCCATTACTATTTAGACATGTATTTACATCCGCTCATAATGAAATTAGGGCCGGAATCTATGTCTACACATAACATCGTAGAGTTTGCAATAGACAGTATGTACGCATATAAAAACGGAATAGACCCCATGACATTCAATAAGGGAGATTTTATCAGAGACACACTGGTTGAAACAGACGAGATAGACAGGTTTTTCGATGCGATGATGAAAAAGCTATATTACGGCTTTACATTAAAACCTAATTCTTATCAGACAACATATAAATACTTTGAAAAATTTCATAGAATGTTGCAAAGGACAGACAGATGGGGAGTGGCTAAAAACACGGTTCGGGATACGTTCACATTGTTAAAAACAAGGACATTAAGAAACCATCCGTACGAAGAAATCAAGGATTGGTATGATTACGAAGAGTTTTACGTGCTGATAAACAAGGCGATTGAAAAAAGTCTTAATTTAATTAGCATTGTAGACAGATATATACATGACGAATGCGACTTAACGATAGTTGAGTGCGCAGTTTTCAACGTCAACGCAAACGGTGTGCCGGTTGTTCCGAGGGAAGAGCGCAAGATGTTTAGAAAAATGTACAAGAAATTAAGAGTAAAATGGTAAACACACACGCAACCGTAATAATTATCATATTATCCGTATTAAACATTGTTTCGTTTATTTTGATGGGCGCAGACAAACTGTGCGCAAAAAAAGGCGGCAGGCGGATAAGCGAAAGAACGTTGCTTACATTTGCGTTTTTTATGGGAGGAACGGGTGTTTTGATAGGCTCGGCGGTGTTTTCACACAAGACAAGAAAATTAAAATTCAAGGTGCCGATGATATGCGCATTTATAGTAAATTTAGCTGTTATTCTTGCAATTATTCGTGTTCACATGTAACACATGTTACGAAATTGTGAAAAAATGAGTAAAAGGTGCGGAAAAAACGGTAATTTCCTTGATTTTTTTACACTAAGATACTATAATGAAAATGTTTGAGAATAATTTATATATATATAATTTTAGGAGGTCTATATAATGGCAAAACAAACAATTGATGGTAATACCGCTGCCGCTCACGTAGCATATGCGTTTTCGGACGTAGGCGCGATTTACCCAATCACTCCTTCTTCTCCGATGGCTGAATCATGTGATGAGTGGGCAGCAATGGGAAGAAAGAACATCTTCGGACAAACCATGCGTATTTCTGAATTGCAATCAGAAGCGGGTGCAGCAGGTGCAGTGCATGGTTCTTTAGCAGCAGGTGCTTTCACTTCAACATTTACGGCGTCTCAGGGTTTGCTTTTGATGATTCCGAACATGTACAAAATTTCGGGTGAACTTCTTCCGGCTGTGTTCCACGTTTCTGCAAGGGCGCTTGCGGCTCATGCGCTTTCTATTTTCGGAGACCATGCAGACGTTATGGCGGCAAGACAAACAGGCTTTGCAATGCTTGCTTCGGCTTCAGTTCAAGAGGCTATGGACATGGCGGCTGTTGCTCACTTAGCTACAGTTAAAGCTAAAGTTCCGTTCGTACACTTTTTCG
>CAYJNC010000347.1:0-2341 GCA_964371185.1 uncultured Christensenellaceae bacterium | reverse complement strand
AACCGCATTTAGAGTATCCGCAAGAACGGCAAATGTTGCAACCGCCTTCATGCTCTAATACTTTTCCGCATTCCGGGCAATCGTCTTTTTTTGCACTCGGCTTAGACTCGTCGTGAATTAACAGCGGAGCAATTTGTTCTCCCTGCATTTTTGCAACCGTTGCTAAAACTCTGCCAATAGCATCCGGGCAAGAAAGTACTTTTACATCACCTTTCCTTAATGTAGAATGGCAACGTATACCTCTCATTTGCTCTACTATTGTGTTAACGTCTATTCCCGAACGAAGTGCTTGCGAAATTAGCCTGCTCGTCGCTTCCGACTGCGACGGACACCCGCCCGCACGTCCTAAGTTTGTAAACACTTCGCATATACCGTTTTCGTCATAGTTAACGGTTATATACAAATTACCGCAACCAATTTTTACTTTTTGGGTAATGCCTTGTGTTACTTCCGGTCTTTGTCTGGGCGTAATTCCGTTTTCTTCCGTTACTTGCTCTACCACAACCTCTTCTTCCGCCTTGTTAACCTTGCCGATGTTTAGAACTTGTGCATCACGTGAGCCGTCTCTGTATATTGTAACGCCTTTTAGGCCTAATTTATATGCAAGTTCATACACCTTGCGCACGTCTTCTTTTGTAGCATCGGAAGTAAAGTTAACTGTCTTTGAAACCGCATTATCCGTATAGTTTTGGAAAGCCGCTTGCATACGAACATGATGCTCCGGCAAAATGTCATGAGACGTAACAAACACCTCTTTAATGTCATAAGGAATTTCGCTTATGTGTGCAATTGTTCCTTCTTTTGCAATTTTTGCCATGAGTTCTTTTGAATACAAGCCTCTTTCTCTTAATACTTCTTCAAAATACGGATGGCCTTCCGTCAACTCGTCGTTATCCATAACATTTCTGATGTATGACAATGCAAATATCGGTTCTATGCCGGACGATGCCCCGCATATTATTGAAATAGTTCCCGTCGGTGCGATTGTCGTTACGGTTGCATTTCTTTGTAGTTGACCTTTTTTTGCAAAAGTACTGTTGTCATATTCCGGGAAAGCACCTCTTTTTTCCGCTAATTCTTTGCTCATAAATTTAGCTTGTTCTTGCAAGAATCCCATTAATTTTTCCGCTAAATCTATGGCTCTTTGAGAGTTGTACGGAATTTTAAGTTTAAACAATACGTCTGCAAACCCCATAACCCCAAGACCTATTTTGCGCGTAGAAAGTGTCATGTCGGAAATGGATTGCAGCGGATATTTGTTTACGGTTATAACATTATCCAAGAAATGTACCGCATTATGGATAGTTTGCTTATAATCTTCATAATCGAACTCATACCGGCCACTCGATTGTTTTTTTGCAAAGGCATTTAAGTTTATCGAACCTAAATTACAGCTTTCATACGGCAACAGAGGTTGCTCTCCGCAGGGGTTCGTGCTTTCTATTTCCCCTAAATTTGCAACGGGGTTGTCTCTGTTCATTCTGTCTAAGAAAACAATACCCGGCTCGCCGTTAGTCCAAGCCATTTTTACTATAAGCTCAAACACTTCCGCCGCTTTCAAACTTTTCACAACAGTTTTTGTGTGCGGGTCAATCAAATCATAGTCACTGTTTTCCGCAACAGCCTTCATAAATTCTTCTGTTATGCCGACAGATATATTAAAGTTTGTTATCTCACTTGTGTTTTCTTTACAGCTTATAAAGCCTAAGATATCCGGATGATCGACCCTTAGTATACCCATGTTTGCGCCTCTTCTTGTGCCACCTTGCTTAACGGCTTCGGTTGCGGCGTTAAACACCTTCATGAAGCTCACCGGGCCGCTTGCTACACCGCCGGTCGAATTAACAGATTCTCCCATGGCACGCAGTCTGCTGAATGAAAAGCCGGTTCCGCCACCGCTTTTATGTATGAGCGCGGCATTTTTAACCGCATCGAAAATTTCTTCCATGCTGTCACCCACCGGCAACACAAAACATGCCGATAATTGGCCTAACTCTCTGCCTGCATTCATCAAAGTAGGCGAATTTGGCATAAATTTCAGATTCGTCATCATATCGTAGAAAACTTCTGCGGTTTTCTTTGTGTTTGCTTTAGAATCAAACTCGGCATCTGCCATTGCAATCGAATTTGCAACCCTTAAAAATAAATCGTCTACCGTTTCACACGGCTTTCCGTTTTCATCTTTTTTTAAATATCTTCTTTCAAGCACCGTTAGCGCATTTTTGCTTATCATATACTCACTTCTCCCATGTTTTTAATATATTTTGTGTCACAAACAATTCATAACACTATATATAGTACTATGCCCACAAAAAAAAATCTACTACTTTTTTTATTTTCT
>CAYJNC010000346.1:0-2345 GCA_964371185.1 uncultured Christensenellaceae bacterium | reverse complement strand
AATATTAAGTAAAGAGAATTTTTAACAAATGCAATAGGGGGTAGAGAGAAAAATTGCATTTTGTAAGTAGACGGCTTCAAAGATTTAGACGAACGTGATACCGCTATGATTACAATGTATATTAATGATTTGATTGACATAAATATTGCGCAAGATGTAAAATATATTACAATAACATACTTTCTTTAAATTAAGGGGTATAATATACTAAAAGCAGGTTTATATGAACAGGTTATAAATAAAGACATAGACGAAAAACTTAAAAATAGCACAGATATTATTTCTAAAACGGAAGCAATAGACAGTGCCGAGTCTTCCAAGATTTTATCTTCGTATATTGCCGATGTTATCCGCAAAGGCTTGCTTAATGTTGCCGACAATGGTGGTGATGTAAATTCACAAATTGAACTGGTAAATAGACTTATAAGTGAAATTAAGAATAGTACAGGTGAAGATGATTTTGATGAACTTACTGTTGATATGAGGGCTGAACAGCTTTTAGCACTTGTTAATACTAAAGACAGTATTTATGCACTTGATAAAAAATCAGATATAATACGCCCTGAAACGTCTATTGCTATGAGCTCTCTTTTTACCGGTGCAGTTCATGAGCCACCGATGTTTTCCGAACTTAAAAAAGAGATTGTTTCATGTGACAGAATAGATATGCTTGTTTCGTTTATTAAATGGAGTGGTCTTCGTTTAATTATTGATGAGTTAAAAGAATTCACAAGCAAAGGCGGAGAATTGCGGATTATTACAACTTCTTATATGGGTGCAACCGATGTTAAAGCTATTGAAGAGCTTAGAAAGCTTGAGAACACAAAAATCAAAGTAAGCTATGACACTAAACGCACTAGGCTACACGCAAAAACTTATGTTTTTTATCGTAATTCCGGTTTTACAACTGCCTATGTGGGATCTTCGAATATGTCGAATGCGGCACTTTCAAGTGGGCTTGAATGGAATGTTAAACTAACCTACAAAGATTTGGCCCAGACTATTAATAAAGTAGAGGCTACGTTTGAAAGTTATTGGAATAGCCGTGAGTTTGAATATTATGACGAAGGTGAAAAAGAGCGGCTTGTAAGAGCGCTTTCAGCTGAAAAATATGTTGATATTACCGACGAAGGTGTTATGACTTTTGATATTCGGCCATATTCTTATCAGCAAGAAATACTCGACGCATTAAATGCCGAACGTGAAGTAAGAGGTCATTTCAGGAATTTGGTAATTGCTGCAACCGGCACCGGTAAAACGGTTGTCTCTGCCTTTGATTATAAAAATTTCGTTAGAACGAATGGAAACAAACATGCAAGACTACTTTTTATCGCCCACAGAGAAGAAATTTTAAAACAAAGTATATTTACGTTTAGACATATTTTAAAAGATAATAATTTTGGCGATATGTTTGTCGGAAGCCATAGGCCGGAGCAAATTGACCATCTTTTTATGTCTATTCAAACATTTAACTCGCAAGATTTTGATAGTAAGACATCTGCAGATTTTTATGATTACATCATAGTAGATGAATTTCATCATGCTGCTGCGAGGACATATCAAAAATTGTTGACGTACTATAACCCTAAAATATTATTAGGTCTTACTGCAACGCCTGAACGTATGGACGGAAAAAGCATACTCGCATATTTTGATAATAGAATTGCGGCGGAAATCAGGCTTCCGGAGGCCATAGATAGAAAACTACTGTGTCCGTTTCAGTATTTTGGTGTAACAGATGATATTGATTTAAAGGATCTAAAATGGTCAAGAGGTGGTTATGATAAACGTGAACTTTCAAATGTATACACAATAAGTGGTGCGATATCCGATCGACGCGCACAAAACATCGCTTCTGCAACTGTTAAGTATGTTACCGATATTAACGATGTTTCGGGGCTTGGTTTTTGCGTGAGTAAGGAACATGCTAAATTTATGTCCGACTCATTTAACGGCTACGGAATTAAGAGTATTTTTCTTACAAGCGAGTCTTCCGCCGAAGAAAGAAATTCTGCTAAAAAACTTCTTGTAAGTGGTGAAATTAAATTTATTTTCGTAGTTGATTTATATAATGAAGGCGTGGATATTCCTAAGATAAACACTGTATTGTTCTTACGTCCAACAGAATCGCTAACTGTGTTTTTACAACAGTTAGGACGTGGACTTCGTTTGTCGGATGATAAAGAATGTTTGACCGTGCTTGATTTTATAGGGCAGGCTAATAAAAAATATAATTTTGAAGATAAGTTTTACGCACTCCTTACTGATAACAATAAGAGCATAGCGAAAGAAATTAAAGACGGGTTTACCTCCCTTCCGAAAGGTTGTTATATACAACTTGAAAA
>CAYJNC010000345.1:0-2349 GCA_964371185.1 uncultured Christensenellaceae bacterium | reverse complement strand
TGTCTATGTCAAAATAAACCGTCACCGCCAAAAAAACGGCAACACAAATTATGATAATTCCGATAATCTCATTTTTCTTTGTATTTTTCACAGTTTTTTTTCGAGCCATTTATTTCCCCTTGCAATTAAAGTATTCCAAATATTATACCATAAGATTTGTCAGTTTTCAAACCTCGGGCGCACCGTTTTTTGACACCTCATAACCTTCTTTTTCCGATACTCCGTGCTGTCTGTCGAAGTTTTCTTTATTCTTGTCTAAATATCTTTCAAACAATTCCTGTGCGCTCATGCCTGTTTTTAAACACATGCTGACAAAAAAATGCAGTATGTCTACGAGTTCATCTTTTACAAGGTTTTTATCTACCGGCTTCTTGTTTTTCCACCACTTAAAATTAACCTCGTCTATAAGCTCGGACAGTTCGGAAATCATCGCCAAGGTTTCTTTCTGAATCCACTCTTCCATCGGAATGTCTTGCAAGCCCCTGTTTTCAACCAACTCGGTGTCAAACTTATTCTGATATTCAAAAATCTTATCTAATTTATCCATAATACGACCTCTTTATTAAGTTCTTACGCAAACAATTTTGCCAAACTATCCTGCTCTTTAATCGTACCAACAAAAGTCGCCGTCATTTTCGGCAGGCAAATAACCTCTTCGATAACATTTTTAATGTCTTGTAAGGTTACAGCATTAATCAACTCTAAAACTTCCTCGTCCGTCCTAACCCTTCCAAGCAAAAGCATCGCCTTACCGATAGAATTCATTTTTGCGGCAGTGCTTTCTAAGGACAGCATCAAGTTGCCTTTTAGTTGTTCTTTGCTCTGTAAAAACTCTTCCTCGCTTATTCCTTCTTCCACTATCTTTTTAAATTCGTCTAAAATAAGCTCGCTCACTATTTGCGCATTTTGTGCCATCGTTCCGGCATAAACAGAATACATACCGGTGTCTTTGTGCATAACAGGATGCGTAAACACAGAATAGGCCATGCCCATCTCTTCTCTTATTTTTTGAAAAAGTCGAGAACTCATAGAACCGCCAATAACATTGTTTAATATGTTTAATGCGTGTCTGTTATTCGATTGTATAGAATACGAAGGCATACCCATGCAAATATGCACTTGTTCTATGTCCTTTTTCTCTATTTCAAAGCCTTTAGTATAGGCGTAATCTGCGCACCGAACGAATTCCGGCAGTTTTAGTTTGGTGTTTTTTATGTTGGTTAGGTTTTTATTCAAACACTCGCACAACTCTTCTTCATCAAAATTACCGGCAACCGCCACAACAATATTTTCGCTCGTATAATACCTATCCATGTAGGAAACCAAATCGTCTCTTGTGAACGATTTTATGTTTTCTTGAGGTCCGAGTATTGTTTTTTGCAGTGAGCACCCTTTATAAAACGTTGCCGAAATCAAATCCATCGCGACATCTTCGGGGTTATCGTTAGACATTGCAATCTCTTCTAAAACTACCCCCTTTTCTTTTTCTAATTCTTCTGCATCTAAGGTTGCATTGCAAAAGAGATCCGATAAAATTTCTATACCGCTTTGCATTTTTTCGTCTAATACTTTTATGTAATAGCAGGTAGCCTCTTTTCCGGTAAATGCGTTTATCTGTCCGCCGATGTTGTCTACGTCTATTGCAATCTGTTTTGCCGAACGCTTTTGCGTGCCTTTAAACAACATGTGTTCTATGAAGTGCGATATGCCGTTTTCCTGTTGTGTTTCCGTTACAGAACCGGCACCCACCCAAATTCCTATTGTAACCGAATGAAAATTCGGTAATTTTTCTGCAATTAATGTTGGCCCGCTTGCCAATTTTTTTTGTATAAACATATAGAGATTTACTCCTTTTTTCAAAACAAGCCGGTAATAATTTACCGGCTTGCCTTATTTAGTTTGTTTTGTTTTAGTTTGTCTTTTCGGGAATCAAGCCTTTGTGTGTAAGGTTTATGCGGCCTTGTTTGTCTACCTCGATAACTTTAACTAATAAGTCATCGCCGATGTTACAAACATCTTCAACTTTCTTAACATACTCGTTGGAAAGGTTAGAAATTCTGCACATACCTTCCTTGCCGGGTGCAAGTTCTACGAAAGCACCGAAATTCATGATGCGTGTAACTTTTCCTAAGAAAGTTTCACCTACAGAAACATCTTTAACGATGGTTTCTATAATTTTACGAGCCCTTGCCGCGGCTTGTGAATCGGGAGTTAAAATTTGTACTCTGCCATCGTCTTCGATGTCTATTTTAACACCTGTATCTTCGATAATTTTGTTTATTACTTTTCCGCCCGCACCGATAACTTCACGAATTTTATCCGGATCGATAGAGAACTGAATTATTTTAG
>CAYJNC010000344.1:1707-2353 GCA_964371185.1 uncultured Christensenellaceae bacterium | reverse complement strand
CAAATCTAAGATTTTCAAAGAGTTTAAAAAAATTGTGGATTTTACTGCAATTAGATTACTTACAAAGACTAAAGTTAGTGAATTAGAGAGTTATATAAGTATGTGTAATATAGTACTAAGCATTGTTCAAAAGGACGATGAGTTGTTAGAACTAAACAAAAATAGGCTTGATACAAATTGTTATCAAGATAATAAATACCACCTACTTGCAATGGATATAGTCTATTATGGGCATAAATTAACTAAGAATGATATTTTAAAGATCAAAAATAGTGAGGAATTAAATGATATGAAGACAACTGATATTGATAAAAATACGATACTGTACGGCCCTCCCGGAACCGGTAAAACATATTGTACTGTGCAGTATGCAGTCGCAATTATTGAGAATATGTTGCTTGAGGAAACAAAAAAAGAGGATTATTTAGAGGTTTACAAAAGATTCAAGCAGTATAAAGAGAAAGGTCTGATTGAGTTTACAACTTTTCATCAATCATATGCATATGAGGAGTTCATAGAGGGCATTAAACCGGTATTGCAAAGTGATGAAGATAGTGATACAGATATTCAATATAATATTGTTTCGGGGGTTTTCAAAGATTTTTGTGACAAACCGGAAGTGCCGATAACCGATGCAGACAATATT
>CAYJNC010000344.1:1352-1642 GCA_964371185.1 uncultured Christensenellaceae bacterium | reverse complement strand
AAGTATCTCTTGAAGGAAGCGGAAATAATACTACTCGAGAAGAATGTTTGAAAAATGAGCATATAAGAATTGGGTACGATGGATACGGTGAAATAATAGATTATGATATAGATTTTAGTGGAAAAAAGATTCTTAATTTGTTTTATAATAAAATGCAGATTGGCGACATTGTTATGTCGTGTTACGATAGTAAAACAGTTGATGCTATTGGTATTATTATTGGCGATGCAGAGTGGAATGAAAACTATGAGCAATATAAACGGTTAAGGAAAGTTAAGTGGATTGTTAAA
>CAYJNC010000344.1:0-1342 GCA_964371185.1 uncultured Christensenellaceae bacterium | reverse complement strand
TTAGTGCAACTGTGCATAGATTGAATATTCCGGTTAATGATGTGCTTGAAATTGTAAGAAAAGAAAATGCAAATCTGTTCGAAAACGGGGTAAAAATACCTAACCGAGTGTTTATCATAGATGAAATAAATCGTGGTAATATTTCAAAAATATTTGGTGAATTAATTACATTGATTGAATCTACAAAAAGAAAGGGTCAAAATGAAGCACTGGAAGCTAAACTTCCGTATTCGATGAAAAATTTTTCAGTGCCGAATAATGTTTATTTAGTTGGTACAATGAATACAGCAGACCGCTCTATTGCTACTGTTGACACAGCACTAAGAAGAAGATTTAGCTTTAAAGAAATGCAACCGGATGCAAATATTTTATCAAAGATATTTGTTGACGGCATTTCTATAGCAGGTATGCTTGAAAGGATGAATAATAAAATTAGTGTGTTATATGATAGAGAACATACTATTGGGCATTCGTTTTTTATTCCTTTAATAAATTCGCCTACAATAGAAATGCTAGCTAAAATATTTGAAAATAATATTATTCCGCTTCTTCAAGAATATTTCTATGAAGATTATGAAAAAATCCGATTAGTTTTAGGTGATAATAAAAAAGTTGATAAAAGAGAGCAATTTGTTGTTTCTAAAAACTTGGATTTTAGTGACGTTTTTGGTGAAAGCGATAGTTCTTTTGATGAAATAAATACCTATGAAATTAATTCAGAGGCTTTTACAAATATTAAATCATATGAATCTATCTAAATGAGAGCGAGGGATATATGAAAGAGACATATAGAATAATAGAGTATGAGTCTTTCGTCTGCGGAAGTGATAGAAATGGTTATAAAGGACTTCCGGCGAAAACATTTTCTGAGTTAGAAAATTTTATTTTGAGTAATAAATCTATTAGAGATGATGCTCTGGATATTATGGGTATTTCGTATAAGAAAATTATCGGAAAAGTTATAACAGCTAAAAATTATGTTGGTATTATTTCTATGAAAGATGGTAGCACGATTGAAATTCTTCCAAAGGTTTTTTCTGACGGTGAAGTAAGCGAAAGTAAATTAAAAAAGCTTGTAATAGAGATGCTGAGGACATTAACGAATACACCATTTAAGTCTATACAAACAGCAAATATTAACATAGAAAAAATGAGCATATTTGAAATTTTTATTCGTATGTTTATTGATGAAGTGCTAAAAATAACAAAAAGAGGATTGCGATATTCTTATGAAGCTGTAAGTAGTAATGAAAAGTTTTATAAGGGAAAACTTAAACTCCTTGAACATATAAAATATAATTACGCACATAAGGAAAGGTGTTATGTGGAATATGATTTGTTC
>CAYJNC010000343.1:0-2357 GCA_964371185.1 uncultured Christensenellaceae bacterium | reverse complement strand
TAAACTATATTTTAGCATAATTAGGGAGTGTTTTCAATGGTTTTGAAGAAAGGGGGCGTGCCATGTTATATATGTTTTTTACGTGTAAGGGCGGTATTAACCGAGTTTTCAACTAAAGTCATACGCTTTTCCAAATTGATATAGACGTTAGACAGCCGCAAACGAAATTAATAAAACACTAACAAGCCTGCGTGAGCAAAGCAGAGAACAATCAGAAGAACAAAACCACCCCAAAGCGGCGCAAACTTGTCATCATTGCCATGCAACCACCCTTCCCGACGATAATAATTGTTGCGAATATTGTGGCGGTGCGTTTTAAGGCTCTTAAATCTTAGTACACAGCAAAAAAAGCCTGCACGGTGCAGGCTTTTTTGAGCGCTCAAATAAATGTTAATAAACCGGTTTCTATTCTAATAAATAGAAACCGGTTTTTTATTATCACCATAATTGTGCCTAACATTTTTTATGTTTAAAATTTCACACAAAAAACGGCTGTCTCCCCCTCTTCTGCCCCCAAAATCTCAATCAAAATACGGTTGCAGTGTGTTTGAGAGCACAGACAAATAGTTTTTCACAACACCTGCCCAAAACGGGTTATCTTGCAAAAATTGCACAATTTCCGGGCTTGCTTCATAATATAGGGCTGTCAATTTTTGCCCTGTGTCAGTCTGTGCCAAAACACCGTCTCGGAAATTTCTGAATGTGTCCGCTTCTTCCCCCTCACCGAAAAGGCTTAAAACCGTGCAGAGATTCGACAAAATCACCCTAGATTCATCCATAACCGGATAAACATTAATAATCGTCTCAATCGTCCAGGCTTCTAAATCTTTAGCGGTCGTTGTATAATACTCATACACCTGATATTCGGTTGAGTTTATAGTCCAATTGACAAAAAATTTATTCTCATTAACACTTGAATTATAGTAATTAAATTCTTTGCCGGGGTCCGGCAACACTATTGTTGCACCTAAGATTACGTCTATGCTTCGATATAGTTCTTTGTGCGCATTTAAGAAGTTCACCGTAACTATATTGTTTTCATTTTCCCAAATTGCATACAACTTTGTATTTTTTTGTAATAAAATACGAGTACTGACCTCAGCGGGATAATGATAACCCAACCCATCTGCTTGTGTGTTCCAACCGATAAATTTAGATTTACCCTGCGGTGCCATCATACCTGCAGCCCCGGGCAGGGTGGTGTCACTATTCGGTACAACCTCAATACTTGTAGGTGCGGTTCCTCCCCCACCGTTTAAATCAAAATCAATTGTAAGCGTAGTTCCCCAAATCGCATACAGCGTTATATTTTCGGTAATAGTATATAATGCCTCGGAAGCATAGCTATCGCCCGTGCCGTCCGCCTTTGTGTTCCAGCCCTTTAATATCTGCAGGTTTTCAGACGTTATCACCCCCTGTGCCGGCAAATGTATGACATCGCCGATATTACCGACAAACGGTGTCGGCACACTCCCTTTCCCACCGTTTAAATCAAAAGTAATCGTGGCCGACAAATTTACAACTTTTATGCTAACCGTTGCCACGGCAATCACGTTTAAATCATCACCATCATAAATTTCAACGTTTACAGAGTGCGTCCCCGCAGGCAAATTTGCATCCGGCTGTACTGTGAGGGCAGTTGTGCTTTCGCCCGCATTTAAAACATCGGGCAGCTCGCCGATAACCGTCAAACCGCTACCCGTCACTTTAAACGTTCCTAAATCAAAAATTTCAGCAGATGTGTTTGTTATTGTAATAGGTTGCGCCGCCGGTTGGGCATACCCTACCGTAACTTCCGCAAATGTGGGCGGTGTTGCTACAATTTCATCTGCGGCAAACGCGGTGATATTTACCCCAAACACCCCCGAAATCGCCAACATTGCGCATAACATAAACATCAATACTCTTTTTTTCATACTCAATCTCCCAATTATTTAAAAGTTTAAACATATATAATCATTATATAACTTTTAACATCTACTATCAACAAAAATATATAATATAAAATCACTCACCCAAACAATCCTCCGATACTCTTCGATCATGTAATACTATCAACCAAGCGCAAACGTCAATAAAAATTAACTATTCTAATTATCACACATTGAGCCGAGGTGTGAATAATAATATAACGTTCATCTTCAACAATTTCAAGCACCTCTACCGGGTTAAATGGCGGATACATAACTATTCGCATTTCTTAAACTAATAACATTACAGTGTTAATGGGTAGTTAGCGAGTTTTCACCCTATATACATTAAAAATAAGGTGGGCTTGCTTTCTAAATATTTTCAACAATAATATTATAACTTAAAACAATGCGATAGCATTGTTTAGGTTCTTAGGAACTTGTTCC
>CAYJNC010000342.1:0-2359 GCA_964371185.1 uncultured Christensenellaceae bacterium | reverse complement strand
TCGCCGTTTGTCTTAAACGTTGCAGGAACACCTTGCTGAACGCTTTGCTTTTCTCCGCTTGTCAAAACCGGAACATCGCTCCACCTTGCATATAGGTCAATATCTTCATTCACAACTGTACTAAAATCATATTTTGTTGTCAAATTGCTGTCCATATACCATCCAACAATTGAATAACCGGCTTTTGTAGGTGCTGTTGGCTCTGTTGCGGTTTTTCCGCTCACAACTTTTTGAGCAGAAACAACACTTCCGCCGTTGCTCTCAAACGTCACATCATGTCCGAAGCCTGCGTATAAAGTTATATTAGTTGTCACAGGCGAATTAAAATCATATAATTTTGTAAGCGTATTATCCTCAAACCAACCAACAAATGTATAGCCATCAACAAACGGATCATTCGGTTTTAAAACAGTACCACCGCTAACAACCGATCGTGGGTCTATCTTATCTGCAACGGCTATGCCGGGCATTGCATTTGTTTCAAATGTCACCGTTACACCAACTGTTTGTGGTGTCGCCTGCCCACCCCAATTTGTGGGTATAAAAGCATAGTCGGCAAATGCAGAACTCTGTCCGAAAAATGTGTTTTTCTGATAGTTTGGTTCGCTGTTTCCGTTTATTATAGATGTAGCCGTCCTATTCTGATTCTCCGCTATACTTCTCAATGCAAAAACAAATTCTAAAACTCCGGGTTGGTTTAACATAGCATCCGAAAGTTTTGTGAAAGTGAAAACATCGTTTATCATCAGAGGTGCTTCATCAACATTTCCGCTACCTCCAAGCAAGCCAAATGCATAATTCTCGCCCACAGTTGTTAGGTTTTGCGGCAAATTAAAATTCCCCATATCCACCAAATTCATACAACCGGTAAACATTTGTTTTCCGAAATCATTTCCTACTTTTGTTAGGTTTTGTGGCAAAGTCAAATTCCCTAAATCTACTATACTTTTACACCCGTAAAACATACTCTCAGCAAAATCATCCGGCACCTCCAATAGTTCTTGCGGATAATTCAAATTCCCTAAATCTGCTAAACTTACGCAATTCGCAAACATTCTAACTGCAAATATGTCACCCACACTTGTAAGCTTTTGCGGTAAATTAAAATTCTTCAAATCCTTTAAACTTGAACAATTAAGAAATAACTCGTATCCAAAATAGTTACCAACACTTACAAGGTTTTGTGGCGTTGTTAAACTACCAATATTATTTAAGTTTGTGCAACCCTTAAACATACTTTCAGCAAACTGACTCGGCACACTTGTAAGCTTTTGCGGAAAATTGAACTTTCCTAAATTTTCCAATTTTTCACAACTCCCAAACATGGACATTGCAAAGGCTTCGCCCACAGTTTCTAAATTCTGCGGCATATTCAAATCTCCCAAATCTACCAAATTCTCACAACTCGTAAACATGGACATGGCAAATGTTGCGCCAACCTTTTTTAGCATTTGCGGAAAGTTAAAAATTCCCAAATCTACCAAATTTGTGCATTCATTAAACATTAAAGATGCTAAACCATTGCCCGCCTCTGTTATTTTTTGCGGCATATTAAAACTACTTAAATCTGTTAGGCCGGAGCATTCATTAAACATAGCAAATGCAAAACTGTCGCCCACAGTTGTTATGTTTTGCGGCATATTAAAACTACTTAAATCTGTTAAGTTGGTGCACTTACTAAACATAGAAGACGCAAAAACATTTCCAACATTTTCTAATTTTTGCGGTAATTTAAAGCTTTCCAAATTCTTTAGACCCGTACATCCGAGAAACATAAAAGCCGCAAAAGTATTTCCGGCATTTTTTATTTTATCCCAGCCGGAAGAAAACCCGGGGCCTATTGACGTTAAATTATTACAATTCATAAATGAATTATTCCATTCATTATGCAATAACGTTCCTGTGTCTATCTGCGCTTGTGTTCTTGTCATAAGCGGTGTTAGTGCACTGTTTATGCCTGTAATTTTTCCTCTATTAGTGGTTGCGTTTGCCAAGCCATTGTTATTATAGGAAAACCCAAAAGCCGCAAGCCACGCATCGTTTGTTAAGGCTTTATTTGTTATGGTAATAGTGTAAATGCCGGCATCTGTGTACGTGTGTGGTATACCATCAGAATCATCAGCGTTTTGAGGCGATAGTGCATCACTGCTTGATATTGTTTCGACAACAGTTCCATCACCTTTCCAATCTATTTCCCAATTATATGGTTTCCCATCATTATTTGAAATTTTTGTATCCGTTCCCGAACCACCCGATAATGGAATATAAAACGTTTCATTTGGCGTTGTTGTTTTTATTGTAAAGCTAAAACTTTCCGGCGTGTCTGCCAACGGTTGCGGTGTGTGTACCACCTCGCCCA
>CAYJNC010000341.1:0-2362 GCA_964371185.1 uncultured Christensenellaceae bacterium | reverse complement strand
TGCTATACACCGGCCACATAGGAGACGGAAAAATATTTGTTTACGATGTGGAAAATGTTATAAAAGTTCGTACGGGTGAAGAAGGCTATAATGCCCTTCAGGGAATGGACGAATAAAACATTATAAGTAATACACAAGCACCGAAGGTTGCCGCTTAATCAGCAAATGTAGCCTTCGGTGTTTATTTATGTAAAATCTTTGTAAAACACTTGAAAAACGATAATAATTGTTTACAACAACACCGTCAGATAGTACAATTTATATTAGGAAAGTATTTGTACGGAGGCTAATTTTTTTTGGAGGATTTTCGTGTATCGATTTTAGGTTCAAGGGGCACTTGCGCACTTGAGGGCGAAAGCTATAGCAAGTTCGGAGGCGCAACCTCTTGCATATATGTTTGCGTTGCCGGTCTTACAATCGTTTTAGATGGCGGTAGCGGAATCATGTCATTACCAAAATATTTGGGCAACAGCAAAAATATTCATTTATTTTTGTCGCATCCGCACGTCGACCACATCATAGGCATTACAACTTGTCCGATTTTTTTCGATCCGGAAATCACAATAAACATATACGCAAAAAAGCATTGCGGAAAAACCGTCGAAGAACAGCTAAACAGCCTGATGCAGCCGCCGCTTTGGCCGGTCAACACAGGTTCTTTTACGGCAAATGTTTGCTTCCACACCTGTGAAGACAACTTTAGCATAGGAGACATAAACATCAAAACGCTAAATTGCAACCATCCGGGCGGTTCTACCGCATTTAGAATAGACTATTCACAAAAAAGTTTGGTATACGCAACAGACTGCGAACTCACCGACAAGAATTTTTCTATGGTAGAAGACTTTGCAAGAAATTGCTCTTTTCTTCTTTTCGATGGGCAATATACGCAAGAAGAACTCGCCCAAAAGAAAGGTTTTGGGCATTCCTCATATATTCAGGCGGCCGAAATTGCCAAAAGTTGCAACGCGGGCCAATTAGGCATAATTCATCACGATCCTTCTCGGACAGACAACCAACTATACGAAATGCAAGAAACTTTGAAGGGTATTTTTAAAAATGGGTTTTTCACTCGTATGGGAGAGGAGAAAACCTTATGATAGACGCAATTTCAAAAAAAATACTCGATGCCAGCTTGGCACTCAGCGCAGAAAAAGACGACGAAGCCTTGCTTGAACTCATAATGAATGCGGCTATGGACATAACCGCATGTGATGCAGGCACCTTATATATAAAAAAAGACAACCGACTGCATTTTAAAATAATGATAACAAAATCTATGGGCGGGCGTTTGTCTGCCGAGTCACTTCCACCCGTAGACATTACTCCACAAAATTTATGTGCACGTTCGTTGATAGAAAATAAAATTATCAACATGGAAAAAGCCCCCGAACAGCACGGGAAAAAGGATTCCGGCGCAAAAAAATACGACTCACTAACCGGTTATAAAACAGTGTCTATGCTTGTTGTTCCCATGGTAGACAAGGACAACACACCAATAGGCGTGTTACAGCTGATAAACGCACTTTCGCCCGAAAGCGAAATTATTCCTTTTTCTACCGATCATGAAATATATATTTCGGCGCTTACTTCTCTTGCGGCAACCAGCCTTGTCAAGATGAATCAAGAAAACGAGATAAGCGGCCTGCTCGATTCTTTGGTCAGGGTGCTTTCTACGGCAATTTATGAGCGTACTCCGTATAATGTTACGCACACGCAAAACATGGTGGCGTATGCACAAAAATTTATAGATTGGCTAAACGAAAAACAACCCCACCTATCTTTCACCGAAGACGACACCCGTCAATTTATTATGAGCGTGTGGCTACACGACGTCGGAAAATTAACCGTTCCACTTGAAGTCATGAACAAAGACACTCGGTTAGGGGACGGCTTAGAAAGAATTTACTCTCGGTTAGAAATAATAGAGCTTACCGCAAAACTAAACGAGTTTACAAACGGCGTGCCTTTCATGCCGATAAAAGAACAACTTACACAAGCAAAAGAAACCATAGACAAGGCAAACATCGTACCGAGACTATCGGACGAAATTGCAAAAGAAATTAAGGAGATCGCAAAAAACACCTATGTAGACATAAATGGCAATGTGCAAAATTGGCTTACTCCCGAAGAAACCACCTCTCTTAGCATAGTTACGGGTACGCTTACCGACGAAGAAAGAGAAATAATGCAAAGTCACGTGGTCATGACCGACAGAATATTAAAACAGGTTAGTTTCGGCAGTAAATATATTATGGTCGCAAAATGGGCAAGCGAACACCACGAGTTTTTAAACGGTGCGGGCTATCCGAACCAACTTACACAAAACGAAATTTGCAAAGAAACACGCATACTGACAATA
>CAYJNC010000340.1:0-2370 GCA_964371185.1 uncultured Christensenellaceae bacterium | reverse complement strand
ATCTGTACATAATCGTGCCTACATTCTATGAATGTATTCATACTAACACACTATTACTGACATGTCAATGAGTTTTATTTTTATTTTACACTTAAAAAAGTGCTTTGTTATGCTATATTACACAATTTTTCTTTTTTTGACAAGACATATCTAAGTTTTATATAATAATAATTATTAAATATTTTTAGAAGGAGAATGCCATGAATCGCACAATTTTGCATTGCGATTGCAACGCATACTACGCCTCTGTAGAGATGCTTTTTCGACCCGAGCTTGCCAACGTTCCTATGGCAGTCTGCGGAGACCCAAAAAGCCGTCAGGGCATCATACTTGCAAAGAACGAGCTCGCAAAATCATACGGCATAGTGACGGCTCAAACGGTTTGGCAGGCAAAGCAAAAGTGCAAAGATCTTGTCTTGGTTCCGCCGAGAAGAGAAGAATACGGCAAGTTTTGCGTGTTGATAAACGAAATATATAAGAGTTACACCGACCGTGTCGAGATGTTTTCGATAGACGAATCGTGGTTAGACGTAAGCGCAAGCCTACGGTTGTTCGGTGACGGAAAGCAAATTGCAGACACTATTCGTAAAAGGGTAGAAGAAGAGATAGGCATAACAATTTCCGTCGGTGTTTCTTTTAATAAAATATTTGCAAAACTCGGTAGCGACTATAAAAAACCCAATGCCACCACCGTTATTACACAGGAAAACTACAAAGAAATACTGTACCCTTTGCCGGTGACAGACATGTTTTTTGTGGGGAAACGAACGGCAGAGCGTTTGCAAAAGATGGGTATTACAACAATCGGCGCATTGGCAAACACACAGAAAAATTTGCTTAAAAACACCTTTGGCAAGGCGGGAGAAATGCTGCACGACTATGCCAACGGCATAGACAACACCCCCGTCAGAAGCGCAGACGATGTTTCCGAGCGCAAAAGTATAGGCAACGGCATTACATTCAAAAGAAACTTGCTTGGCGAAGAAGATATAAAGAGAGGGTTACAACTTTTAGTAGACAACGTAGGCACCCGTTTGCGTGCAAAAGGTTTGTTTTGCAAAACCGTCCAAGTCCACATAAAAGACCCGAATTTTAATGTTATTTCCCGTCAAGCAACACTGCCCCGCCCGATTTGCACAACAAAGGCATTGTACGATGCCGCCTATGCCATTTTACAAAAAGAATGGAACTTTAAAAGGCCTATTCGCCTGCTTTCGCTTAACGCCACCAATTTGTGTAACAACAATATCGGTCAGCTAACTTTTTTTGACGAACCCGAGCAAAAAACCACCGATCAAGAAAGCTTAGACTCTGCACTCGATAGCATCAGAAAAAAATACGGAAAAAAATCTGTTTTGTCTGCCTCGCTTCTCGATACCGACATAGTTTCTTCACACGACTATGCAGAAGATGGGTCGGAAGAATAAAACAAAAGAGCAATGGTCTTGCCACCGCTCTTATATATTTAACTTACGACAAAACCGTCTTACAGATCAAAAAATTTCAAAACAAATTTTGCCACGTCCGAAAACACACCCGTCTCTTCAATAAACTCACATTTTTTTGTGTCGCCGTATGCCAAAAAAGGAACATATTCCCTTGTATGGTCGGTAGAGTGCAACAATCCCGGGTCACAGCCGTGGTCGGCGGTAACTATGATAACATCGTCTTCGTTTATTTCATCAATGAAATTACTTAGCCAACCGTCAAACTCGCTCAAAGCCCTCGCATAACCGTCAACATCGTTTCTATGTCCGTATTTCATGTCGAAATCAACCAAATTAACAAAGCATAAACCGTTAAAATCTTTCTTTGCGTATTCGCTTGTTTTCTTCATGCCGTCCGCATTGCTCGTCGTCTTAACATACTCGGTTATGCCCTGTTTTGCAAAAATATCGGCTATTTTTCCCACACCTATAACATCGAAACCGGCAGCGCATAAGGTGTCTAACATTGTAACACCTTGCGGTTTAAGCGCATAGTCGTGCCTGTTTGCAGTGCGATAAAAATTGGGGTATTCGCCCAAAAACGGCCGTGCAATAACCCTGCCTACCGCATGGTCACCACATAAAATTTCCCTTGCAATTTCGCAATAGGAATACAACTCGTCTACACTCACAATTTCTTCGTGCGCCGCCACCTGAAAAACACTGTCCGCCGAAGTATACACAATCAAACCACCTGTTTTCATGTGAGTCTCGCCAAAATCAAGCAGCACATCTGTCCCCGAATATGGCAAGTTGCATAGCACCTTTCTGCCCGTTTTTTTCTCAAATAAATCTGTTATTTCCACAGGAAAACCATTAGGATAGGTGGGCATCGCCTTTTTTGAAACTATACCGGCAAGCTCTAAGTGCCCGATTATAGTGT
>CAYJNC010000339.1:0-2390 GCA_964371185.1 uncultured Christensenellaceae bacterium | reverse complement strand
TTACCCCAAATATCTACAAAAAAACAACTAATTTCTTCTGTTTCTGGTAATCAGGAGGAGTCTAAACAGTTGCAGCAAAGAAGCTGCAACGGCGGCTACATAAGTAAGGGCGGCAGCACCCAACACCGATTTGGTTGCAGGCGTTTCACTATCCACCAATATGCCCGTACTCAAAAGAAGTTTTACCGCCCGCTTTGAGGCATTAAACTCTACCGGAAGGGTAATTATTTGAAATATAACCGAGGCTAAAAATGCGATAATGCCTATTTCAATGATAAGTTGTGAGGTGTGTCCCGTAAAAAACATTCCTATAATTATCAGTGGAATTGCGGCCATACTTCCAAGTTTTGCTATAGGTACAAATGCTGTGCGCAGTTTAAGGGGGACATAATTTTTGTCGTGTTGTAATGCGTGCCCACATTCATGTGCGGCAACACCAACAGCCGCAATAGAGGTTTGATTATAGGTCGCATCGGATAAGTTCACCGTTTTTGTACGGGGGTCGTAATGGTCGGATAAATTGCCACTCACATGCCGCACACTTACATCATTAAGGCCTTGATTTTTCAGTATTGCTTCGGCGGCCTGCTTGCCTGTATATCCTCTTATACTTGCGACTGCCGAGTATTTTGAAAAGGTTGATTTTAGCTTTATCTGTGCAAAAATTGTTATTACAACACCAAGTATTATTAAAATATAAGTGGGGTCATATATCATTCTAAACATGCCAAACATTTTTATATCTCCTTTATTTGTTATTTATTAGGCCATCATAAAACGCTCTGCTACTATTAAAAACACACCGAGTGTTGTAAGAACTGTACCTGTCGCTCTATTTAAAACCATCGGTTTTGCTTTGTTTGCAAATCTTGCCCCAAGTAGTGCAAATGTAAGTGTAGATACAGCACATATAGATAAAACAGTTAAATCAGGAACAATTTGTGCAATTGAAAAGTGTGATAATGCACCGAATAATGCGGTAAATGTCATTATGAATACGCTGGTACCAACAGCTTTTTTGTGTTCATAACCAAGCACACTCATCATAAGTGCAAGCATCATTATTCCGCCACCTGCGCCGATAAATCCACATATAAAACCTATTGCAGCGCCACATAAAATATGTAGTATGATTCGCAAGCACCCTGTAACAGCCGGTTTTTGTTTTGGGGTATCGGTTTCTTTTTTTCGCAAAAATTGTATCCCCAATATAAGCGACATATATACTGCAATATTCCCCATAGATTCTGCCGGAACTAAACTTGCAATAAATGCACCGATAAATGTAAAAGCTAATACACTCACCAAAAGAATTTTGCTGTTTTTTATATCAACATTATTGCTTTTCTTATATGTATAGGCCGATATAGCACTTGCAAGCACATCGGACGCCAATGCAATGCCTATAGCTTCATATGGATTCATTCCTAAAAATGTTATTAGCATAGGGGTTATTACAACGGCGGCACTCATCCCAGCAAATCCTGTTCCAAGTCCTGCGCCTACACCCGCTAAAATACATACTATTATTGTTTGCATTACTCCAAATCCTCCTCTAATCCATTTATAAAAATCTTGGTAAGTCTAACAGCGGCCTCTATTTGCTTTTCTTTCTTGTCTGCATCGGCACTATCTTGCAATAAAAAAGAGAAGCTGTTTTGCAGTACTACGGTAAATGCTATAATATCATCTTCGGTTATACCCTTGCCAAACTGCATATTGCTTGTAATTTCTTTCAGCCTTTTTGTGTTGCTGTTTGCCAATGTTTGCCTTATATTAATTAGCTCGCTTGCAAGATGATCAGGTTTTCTCGATATTATAAAATTAAAAAATGTCCTGTACTGTGGGTGATCATCAAAAAACTGTAATCGTAGCTTGACATTTTCGGTTATCATATCGGCGTTTTGGGTGGGATTTTGTAAATTACATTGCAAGTACTGCATGTACTGATCTATACACAGTTTTGCACAATATAAATACAGCTCATCCTTGTTCCCAAAATAATGATACAAAATACCTTTTGATAACTGCGCCTTTTTTGCAATATCACTTATCGATGTGCCCGCATATCCATGCATATTAAACAGCTCAATGGCACTCGCGACTATCTTAGATGATGTTTCACTGATTAAAACTTTTTCTTTCATATATTTGTCCTCCCCACAAAATTGACCAATCGTTCAATGAATGCATTGTAGCAAACATTGAACGATTGGTCAATGAGTATTCTATATACAATTTATAAATATTTTATAAACAAGGGATAGGCAGAACCCGTTAGATGTTAGAGATTAGTTGATGTGTGGTGAAGCGCTACAAATGATTATCACTCTATATTTTAATTTGTAACGACGGAGCGATGAGGGCATCGCTCCCTACAATGTGTGGTG
>CAYJNC010000338.1:0-2400 GCA_964371185.1 uncultured Christensenellaceae bacterium | reverse complement strand
TAAATGTGCAGAGTAAGTTTAGTGCGTTAAGTGTGTAGGGATGGGATGTTGCCTTACAACGAAAAACTATTGTTTGCGATACTAAATTGCGTCCGCTGCTCAAAAGAAGTTTTTAGTATTCTTTTGCAACAGACAACTCATAACAAAACATCAAATTTCTTGGCACATAAAAAGAAAGGTGTTTATTATGCCCAAATTCACTACTCGCTCGCTTATCATAAGCGCAGTACTAATCGCCATCGGCGTTTTGCTCGGTTCGTTTTCCGTGTATTTCGGTCCGGCAATAAAAATCACATTTGCCCCACTTATAATCATACTGTCGGGCGCACTGTTAGGCCCATTTTATGGCGGCGCAATAGGTGCGCTGACAGACATTATCTCTTTGCTGATAAAACCACCGCAAGGCGCATATTTTCCCGGTTTTACAATAACCATGGCTTTATACGGAATATTAGCCGGTGTGTTTTTATTTTTAGGCAAGAAAACTTTTAGTGCCGCAAAAATAATTATTTCTGTGCTGGTAATACAAGTAATTTGTTCTTTATTCATAAACACAGGATGGTTAGTGGTTCTTACCGGTTCTCCGTATTTTGCTCTGATGGCAACACGTATTCCCGCTTCTTTTGTCTCTTTTGGCCTATATGCCGTCATACTGATCATTTTAATGAAAAACAAAGAGAAGTTTTTTCCTAAACTAAGCTATACTTTATAGCCATCTATGCTCTGCATCTTTAGTTTATTATGAAATTAATAATTATTCTAAAAAAAGATCGGGCAACCGACTAGTCGGTTGCCCAAAATAATAAAAGGGTGGGGATTGATCTATCTTAAATTTCTTTAAGATATACTTTATTCTACAACACATTTTTGCAATTTGCAAGAAAAATTATTTTAAATTTTTATGAATAAAACCATTTTTCCCATTAATATACCATTTTTTTAAGAAAAATTATTTTCACACATTGTTCACCCTTTAATTCCCTTTATTGTTCGTTATTGGAAATTATGTTTTTTCACTTTTTATAAATATTCTTGCATTATCCCCAAATAAAACGATAAAATTTGAATGTTTTTGTATATTTATACATCATCAAACGATATTATTCAACATTATTCAGTGGCATTATTGTTTAAACCATTATTTTATTATTATCAATATTTTCTTCTTCCTCTATGTCTGTTATAATTAAAATGTATTTTAAAAATTTTATATAATCAAGGAGAACTTATCGTGAACGGATACGAAAGAATGAAAGCTACTCTAAACAAAGAAAAGGTAGACCATACACCGTCTATGGAAATAATGATAGACGACAGTGTGGTAGCGGCATTGACAAATAATTCTGATTACATGGATCTATGCGATTTATTAGATTTGGACGCAGTTGTAACCAACACACCGTCTTTACTTTACAGAAACGAAGTCATAGATGCTTCTAAGGGTGTTTTCAAAAACGAATGGGGCACCGTACGCCAAAAGGGTAAAGAAGTAGTTTCTTCTATAATAGAAGAGCCTATAAAAACAGTCGAAGACGTATATAAATATGTTGCGCCCGACCCAACAGACGAATACCGCTTCACGCAATTAAGAGAACTTATAGGCCGCTTTAAAGGCGAGAGACTTGTCGGAATGCACATTCACGATTCTTTCAACTACCCCTACTATTTAATGGGAATGGAAAATTTGTTCATCACAATGTTTGAAGAACCAAAGGCGGTAGAGCGTTTAGTTGAAATCTCAATAGACCACAACATAGAAATAGCAAAGAAGGCTGCAAAAATCGGCGCCGACTTTATTGTATTGGGCGACGATTACGGCGGAGGCAACCAACTCTTAGTTTCTCCTGTCATGTTTAAACAATTCTTTTTACCGGGTTTAGCAAAAATAGTTTCCGAAATTAAGAATTTAGGAATGTATTGCTTTAAACATTGTTGCGGTGACATAAACGAAATAGTAGACGACATGGTTAAAACAGGTATAGACGTATTGCACCCCTTAGATCCTTCCGCAAACATGGACATAGTGGGCATTAAAAATACTTACAAGGATCTTGTTGTCATGGGAGGCATTAACTGTTACGAACCATTATGCGAATTTAGCGAAAGCGAAATTGCCGCAGAAACAAAAAGGGCGATCGAAACAATAGGCACAGACGGAAGATATATCATAGCGTCTTCTAACAGTGTCCATTCGTATGCAAAACCGGAAAACTATTTAACCATGCAAAATGTCAGAAGGGAAACGCCCGTTATATACACCTACTAAATCATAAAAAAAACACTTCCACTC
Source organism: uncultured Christensenellaceae bacterium (assembly GCA_964371185.1). GTDB lineage: Bacteria > Bacillota > Clostridia > Christensenellales > Christensenellaceae > CAYJNC01. The sequence goes on along the minus strand of CAYJNC010000338.1, from coordinate 110 downwards.
ATATCTGTTTGGAAGTGTTTTTTTATTTTATATAATTATATACAAATTTTTCATTTCTATTTTCTTGGCATACTGCTTACCCGCTGCCATTTCCTGCATTGCCATTTCCT
>CAYJNC010000337.1:2090-2430 GCA_964371185.1 uncultured Christensenellaceae bacterium | reverse complement strand
CCGTATCTGGCGGTTATTTCACCGATACGAGAAACTTCTCCCGCTCCATAGATAATATTGACGGGACTTGAAAATTCAAATGAATTCATGTTAAAACCCTCCTAATAAATGTTGTTATGAAATAATTTTTACTTTGCAAAATCAATATATCATACAAAAATATAGTTGTAAAGCGAAAACAACGTTTGTCATAACATATTTTAATTGAGCTGCAAGTTTTTTATTATAGAGGGTTTTTAAAATCAAAAATGCGACACAATAAATTTTCTTGCTAAAAAAATGTTTGTTATATGGTATAATATAACAAACGGAGGGAGTATTATGAAAAACAGGGTAACTT
>CAYJNC010000337.1:0-2038 GCA_964371185.1 uncultured Christensenellaceae bacterium | reverse complement strand
GTTTTTTGCTGCAATGGTGGTAATAAGCTACCACATGATGACAATTAATCTTCATATAGAGGACATATGGGAACTTTCTTTTGTAGTTGTGGAATTTTTCTTTTTGCTTACGGGCTTTTTCATGATGCAACATGCTCAGAAAGAAAACTCGCTTAATACACCGAGTTTTTTGTTTAAAAAAATATCTTCTGTTTATCCTATATTTATAGTAGCATTTGCTATGCAGTTTGTGTTGTTTGTGCTAACTACACCTCTTAATTCTGCCTTAGAAGTAGGCGGCGCACTTTTTCACTTTAAATGGGAAGCAATGTTTATGCAAACGGCAGGATTCATACAAAATCCGCAGTTTAACATAGATTATCTCTTAGGACAAGCATGGTATCTTTCGGCGATGATGATTTCGTTGCTTGTGTTATACCCGATTGCAAGAAAATTAAAAAAGACCTTTAGCCAAATTATTTGTCCGATAATTGTAATATTAATTTATGCCTACATGAATACAGTTTCGGGAACACTTAATGTGGGGACGGAATTTTATGGCTTTATCTCCTCGGCCGTCGTGCGTGCAATTGCAGGCACGTGCATGGGTGCGCTTACATTTGGCATATATTCACATTTTAAAGAAAAGGGTATTAAAAAAATAAAGCCGGCAATTACAATAGAAGTAGTTGCGTATATATCCTTGGCGCTATTGTTGTTTATGGGTATGTTTAACAATCCGTTTGTTTCATCTGAAGACGGTTTGTTCTATGTGTTGGTTTTTGCCACAATAATATTGTTTGCAATGCTAAACAAGACACCGGTTTCACGGTTTATAAATACGCACGGAACAAAAGTTATAAACTATTTAGGCTCGTTAAGCCTGTATTTATATTTGCTTCATTGTGCCTATTTTGTTGTTTGCATTGTCTATGTTTGGCATATCTTTTGTGTTGCCGTATGTTGTTTAATAATAAGTTTTGAAATAAAAGATTTTTAGGGAGAGCGATTATGAAATTTGGAATCATAGGAACGGGGAAAATATCCGGTCGGTTTATACAGTGTGGCAATTTGTGTGAAGGGTTTGAGGCCTATGCCTTGCTTAGCAGAAATGCCGATAGCGATTTTGCTAAAAAGCACGGTATAGGAAATGTGTATACAAGTTTAGAGATGATGGCAAAAGACGAAGAAATACAAGCCGTATACATAGCCAGCCCAAATTCTTTTCATTATTCGCAAGCCATTGCCATGTTGAATGCAAAAAAACATGTGCTTTGTGAAAAACCTGTTTGTTCCAATGAGGACGAATTAAAAGAAATACTTAGCTGTGCGGGTGTAAACGGCAAAGTATTTATGGAGGCGATGAGACCGCCTTTTAATCCTTCTATGCAAAAATTAAAAGAATTAATTGCGAATATGGGGCAAGTTCGGGGGGCTAAACTTTCTTTTAGCAGGTATTCTTCTCGGTACGACAGATATAAGATGGGAGAGACGCTCAATACCTTTGACCCTACTTTATCAAACAGTGCACTTATGGACATGGGAGTTTATTGCGTTGCCATGGCAATAGAGCTTTTTGGAATGCCAAAATCCGTTAGTTGCAAAGACCATAAATTATCGAACGGTTTTATGGCCGGAGGAATGATACTTGCACAATACGAAGACATGGTTGCCACCATAGATTTTTCTAAGATTGCGACATCATATGCGCAAAGTGAAATTTTCTTTGAGGACGGTTCAATTTTAATAGATAATTTAGATTACATTTCGGGTGTGACGGTGATAACAAAAGATGGTAAAAAAGATGCCGAGTTTTTATTCGATGCAGATGAAATGCGCCATGAGATAGCGAGTTTCATGGATTATTGTAAGACAAAAGTGCCGGAGTGTCACACAAAAAGAACGCAAGATACGATGCAGATATTAGACGAAGCACATGCGCAATGCGGAATTCGTTTTGTAAGTAATAAATAAACAGTATGGAATAAAAATGGGTTGTGCAAATTAGAGTATAAGCCATTTTTGGTAGATTATCTGCTTGACAGTATAAAATGATAGG
>CAYJNC010000336.1:0-2437 GCA_964371185.1 uncultured Christensenellaceae bacterium | reverse complement strand
AAGCGGGCGTACCGTTCTTTTCGATAAGCGGTTCTGACTTTGTGGAAATGTTTGTCGGTGTCGGTGCTTCACGTGTTAGAGACTTGTTCTCGAGTGCCAAGCAAAATTCGCCGTGTATTATATTTATAGACGAAATAGATGCAGTTGGTCGTCAGAGGGGCGCAGGCCTTGGTGGTGGTCATGACGAGAGAGAGCAAACACTAAACCAATTGTTGGTAGAGATGGACGGTTTTGAAGTTAATGAAGGCATAATTGTTATGGCGGCAACAAACAGAAAAGACATATTAGACCCTGCGTTGCTTAGGGCAGGCAGGTTTGACAGACAAATATATGTTCAACATCCGGACGTTAAGGGCAGGGAAGAAATTTTAAATGTTCATGTTAAAGGCAAGCCGTTAGAAAGCGAAGTAGACATGAAAGTTATTGCCAGAAGGACACCCGGCTTTATCGGCGCAGACCTTGAAAATGTGCTTAATGAGGCGGCTATTTTGGCGGCAAGACGTAAAAAGAAAAAAATCGGGATGCCAGAAATTGAAGAGGCTATAACAAGGGTAATTGCAGGACCCGAGAAAAAAAGCAAGATTGTCACCGATGACGACAAGAGATGCACTTCTTATCACGAAGTCGGACACGCCATTTTGGCGGCAAGTTTGCCGGGGTGCGATGTTGTCCACGAGGTTTCTATTATTCCGCGCGGTCAGGCGGCAGGTTATACCATGACGTTGCCGGAGGACGATAAGCAACACGTATTCAAGAGCAAGTTATTAGACGAGATGACGATGATGCTCGGTGGGCGTGTAGCGGAAGAACTTACATTAAAAGATGTTTCGACAGGCGCTATTTCAGACTTGCAGAGGGCAACTGCTATTGCTCGTGACATGGTCATGAAATATGGTATGAGCGATGAAATGGGCCTTATGTTCTTAGGTGGGGCGCACGAAGTTTTCTTAGGCAGAGAGTTTGGCCATCAGCAAGATTTTTCAGACGAAACAGCCGCAAAGGTTGATCGTGAAGTCAAGAAAATTTTGGGTGGTTGCTATGCAAAGGCAAAAGAAATTTTGAGTACTAACATGAAAAAGCTTATAGACATCGGTGAAATTTTGATGAGAAAAGAAAAGCTCACCGGTAGCGAGTTCAAAGATTTATTAGAAAAAGATGAATTTCTTGTTTCGCAGACGGATAGCTTTATAGACACAAAAGAGCCGACGCTTGATTTTTAATTAACAGATTTTTTTTGAGGGGCGGTCTTTTATGACCGCCCGTTTTTTTGAGAAGAAAAGGAGTAGAAATGGTAGATTTACACATGCACACAACGGCGTCCGACGGAACAGACACGCCGCAGACCGTGATTGAAAAATGCGCAAAGTTGAAACTGCAAATTTGCTCTATTACCGATCATGACAATATCGATGCCCAAAAAATTGCAATAAAAAGTGCAAAACAATACGGCTTGCCGTATGTAAGTGGTGTTGAAATATCTGTTAGATATGAAGGGGAGTTGCACATCTTAGGATATGGTGTCGATGTGTTTGAAAAATCTTTCAGTGGAGAAATGGAAGGGTTGCGCGAATGGCGGGTTGCGCGGGTGCATAAAATTGTTGAATTGTTAAAAACTAACAACATAAGCATAACGTTTGATGAAATAGAAAAATTTGCGCAAGGCAACACATTAGGACGGCCACACATAGCTTTGGCGCTGATAGAAAAAGGATATGCGCAAAATATTCCGGAGGCTTTTAACAAGTATTTAAACGAAAAAGGCTTGTGTTATGTGGCGAGACGAAAGCTCGACGCAAAATATGCAATAGAATTAATCAGGAGTGCCGGAGGAACGGCCGTTTTAGCACATCCGAAACTCATCAGAACGAACGACATCGGAGGGTTGATTGAAGAACTTGTAGATTGCGGATTGCAGGGAATAGAGGCCTACTACCCGTCTCATTCGGACGGTGACGTAGAGAAATTTGTTGAGATTGCAAAAGAAAATAATTTAATCGTGACTGCGGGAAGTGACTACCACGGAAAAATCAGGGAAAATTCCGCAATTGCAAGCGAAAAAAGAACTGGTCCGTTGCTTGAGAAATCTGTAAAGTTTTTGTTGGAAAGGTATGCCTTATGATTGTAATTTTCATGCTATGGTGATATACTGTTCATGTAATAAAAAAAGTTTTTTAAGGATGGTATCATAAACATGCTAAATGAAGGTACAGACATTAAGATTTTTGCAGGCTCTTCGGGTGCTTCTTTTGCAAAAAAAATGTGTAAGTATTTAGGTGCAGAGCTGGGAGCTTCAGAGGTTATACATTTCTCGGATGGTAATGTATTTATTCGAATAAAAGAAACAGTTCGTGACAAAGACGTATACGTAGTTCTTCCGATTGGTTTAGACCCTAACAATGAATTGGTAGAACTTTTATTTTGGATGGATTCTTTCAAA
>CAYJNC010000335.1:0-2475 GCA_964371185.1 uncultured Christensenellaceae bacterium | reverse complement strand
CAAAAGACATAAACCATGCAAACAAGTTTAAAGACGAATACATAAAAAAATTAATCCGTGAAATACAGTCTTTTGACTATATTTGGAAAAATCATAATTTGCGTGCGTTGTATGTCGGTGGGGGAACACCTACCGCACTTGAAGCAAAAGAACTTGAAACGGTGCTTGCGGCGATAAAAACATGCCTACCCAAACCAAAAGAGTTTACGGTAGAGGCAGGCCGCCCCGACACTGTGACAATGCAAAAGTTAGAAATAATTGCAAAAAGCGGCGCTAAAAGAATCAGCATAAACACGCAGACAACAAAGGACGAAACGCTAAAAAGAATAGGCAGAAATCATAGCAAGCAGGAGTTTTATACCGCATTTGAAATGGCGAAGGGCTTAGGGTGTTTCACTATAAACACCGATTTAATTTTGGGCTTGCCGGGAGAAAGCGTCGGCGATGTTTCAAACACAATGCAAGACGTTTTAGCACTCGCACCCCAAAACATAACTGTACACACCTTAGCAATAAAGAATTCTTCCGAGTTTGCCGATTCTGACAAAAAAGGGTTGCCGAATGCGCAAACCGTGCAAGAAATGGTAGAAGTATCGCAAGAGACTCTTAATAATGCCGGCTATCTGCCATATTATTTATACAGACAAAAATATATGAGCGGCAACATGGAGAATGTTGGTTTTGCGTTGCCCGGGAAAGAGAGCATATACAACATAGACATAATGGAAGAAATTGTGAGCAATTTGGCTTTTGGTGCAGGTGGGATTTCTAAGAGAGTGTTTGCCGAGCAAAACAGGATAGAGCGTTCGCCGAATGTTAAAGACGTAAAAAATTATATAGAACGCACAGACGAGATGATAGCAAGGAAAAAAGAGCTTTTCTTAAAATAATTTTTAAAAATAAACCATACGGTTATATATAAATATAACAAAGTTGCTTTTTTGCAAAGTAGATGGTGGTAAAACTATGAGATTAAAATTGCCGGGTGCTGTTATACATATATTAAACGAGCTTGAAAAGAACGGTTATTCTGCCTATGCGGTGGGCGGTTGTGTAAGAGATATGCTCTTAAATATGCAACCACATGACTATGACATATGCACAAGTGCATTGCCCGAGCAAGTTGCGAAGTGTTTTGAAAAAGTCATAAAGACGGGCATAAAACATGGAACGGTAACGGTGTTAATCGAGAATAAACCGGTTGAAGTAACTACGTTTCGCACGGAAGGAAGTTATTCCGACAACAGACGGCCGGACAGTGTTGTTTTTGTGTCAAACATAAAAGATGATTTATCAAGAAGAGACTTCACTATCAACGTCATGGCATACAGCGAAGCCGAGGGTGTTGTTGATTATTACAACGGAAAAGAAGATTTAGACAATAGAATTATTCGTGCGGTTGGAAACCCAAACGAAAGATTTTCAGAAGATGCCCTTCGTATATTGCGTGCGTTGCGGTTTTCTTCTACCTATGGTTTTTTAATGGAGGAGCAAACAAAAAATGCCGTTTTTAAGCTTGCGGACAACCTAAAAAATATTTCTGCCGAGCGTGTTCGTGTGGAAATAGAAAAGCTAATTATGGGAGACGATGTAAAAACCGTGTTGTTAGAATATGCAGATGTCATAGGCGTGGTATTGCCGGAAATTTTGTGCATGGTTGGGTTTTTGCAAAACAATCCTTACCACAAGTATGACGTTTATGAGCACACGGTTAATGCCGTGGCCAAATCAAAAAAAGATGTCATAATACGCATGGCATTGTTTTTGCACGACATAGGCAAGCCGCATTGCTATACGCAAAGTGAAGATGGCATAGGACATTTTTACGGTCATGGGAAAATAAGTGCGCAAATCGCAAAAGTAATACTTGGGCGGCTTAGGTTTGACAACAAGAGCAAGAGTGAAATAACCGAATTGGTTTTGCTACACGATGCAAAAGTTTTGTCGAATAAAAAATCGGTGGTGCGTTGGCTTAATAAAATCGGCGAAGAACAGCTAAAACGGCTGATACATGTGAAAATTGCCGATGCCAAGGCGCAAAGCGGGTTGGAGTTAGAAAAAAGACTGCAAATTTACGAAGAGGTTTTGCAAATGATTGAGAAAGTTAAAAAAGAAAACAGTTGCTTTAATATGAAGATGTTGGCGGTTGATGGGCAAGACATTATTAAACTCGGTGTTTGCGAGGGCAAAAATATTGGAATTGTCCTAAATACTCTGCTTGAAGCGGTTTTAGATGAAAGGGTAGCAAACGACAAAGAAGCATTGCTTGATTATGCCAAAACAAGCGTGACGCTTGACCCATTTCGCCATATAATGTGAAGAAGTAGGCAAGTTTAATGCACGAAATAAATTTTTACCGTGTCGATATCTATGCTGTTAGCGTGACGCTTGACCGGTTTCGCCATATAATGTGAAGAAGCAGGCAAGTTTAATGCACGAAATAAATTTTTACCGTGTCGATATCTATGCTGTTAG
>CAYJNC010000334.1:0-2478 GCA_964371185.1 uncultured Christensenellaceae bacterium | reverse complement strand
TACTATATTGAACGCACATCGTCTCACGATGTTGCAAACATTATCAAAACAAAAAAAGCTATCAAAAAAGCTTTTCAATATCAACTTGAAGGCAAAGGTTTTTCTATGGTAGAAGTACTGTCGACATGTCCGACAAACTGGGGGCTTTCTCCCGCCGAGTCATTAGAATGGCTTAAAGACAGTATGATACCCCAATATCCGTTGGGTGTAACTAAGGAGGGCAAATAGTATGAAAAGTCAAAATATTATTTTTGCCGGTTTTGGCGGACAGGGCGTTTTGCTTGCAGGTCAAATAATTGCTTATGCGGGTATGGAAGAAGGCCTCAACGTTTCTTGGTTGCCTTCATACGGCCCCGAAATGCGTGGTGGTACGGCAAATTGTCATGTTGTTGTTTCTGAAGAAGAAGTTGCTTCACCCGTCGTTGTAGAAGCTGACTGCGTCGTTGTTATGAACAGACCTTCATTAGAAATGTTTGAAACTGTTGTAAAACCGGGCGGCACACTTATCTACAATTCAGATTTAATAGAGATAGAGCCGACAAGAACAGACATCAAAGTAGTTAAGGTGGCCGCTAATTCTTTGGCAGAAGAAGCAGGCACGGTTAAGGCTGCAAACATGGTAGTTTTAGGCGCGTACAACCATTGTGCGCAAATAGTTGAAAATAAAACAATAATAAAATGCTTGGAAAAAATTATGGGCGAAAAAAGAAAACATCTTATACCGCTCAACGAAAAAGCACTCGACTTAGGTGCGCAAGCGGCAAAATAACAATAAGATTATTTTTATACACATGAAAAGAGGGCAAAAATTTGCTCTCTTTTTTTGGCTTGCCACCCAAGAAAAATAGATTTGTTTAAATAACACAGTATGATATAATTATATTGTGTTATTTAACTATAAATTAAGGAGTCATAAAATGACGGAAAATTTAATAAAATTTTATGAATATGTAGATAAAAACCGTTCTGTTAAAGACGAGTATGTAAATAATTATGACGGCAACACGCCCAACATAGCCGCAATAATAAAATTTGCTAAAATCCATGGGTTTGTGCTTACCGACGAAGACTTCATTTTGCCTTCCTCCCTATCTGACGAAGAACTTAAGGAAGTTTCGAGCGGATTCGATTTCCAATTTCGTCCGGTGATTAAATATTGGATTTCATTCGGCGATTTTTCAAAAGGAGAAACCTTAGATTTAAATAAAGAATAAATATAAATCGGACTATCTTTTTTTATCGAACTGCTCGCTTATGTTTTCGTTTGAAACAATACGAAAACATTGCCCCCGCCGGCTTGGTTCTCTAAATTTTTTTATGTTATAATCCAAAAAAACTTTATATACTATAATTTACGAAGCCTTACCGTAATGATAACAGGTGTTTTTTCTCCTAAAAATGAATCTTCAAAAAAACCATCTATTACAAAACCTGCGTCTATCGCCGCATTTAATATATCGCTTAAAGTGCGATGGTAATAGTTTTGCAATGTTGGTTGCCCCTCTATGGCCACACCTTTGTTTATACAATTCGTGAAATAATCTTCGTTCTCAAAACTAAAACAAGGATGATGAGTGGCAAAAACAAATATCCCGTTTGATTCAAGCATTTCAAACACCGCACTAAACAACGGCATTAACGAAGATATGTCCATAATTGCCATGTTTGCAACCGCCTTAGTGTACGGTTTTTCTTGTTTGAGCGCTAACAGTTGTGTCTTGTTTGTTGCATCGCAAATCCTAAAGTCTACCCTATCTAAAACATCGAAACGTCTTTTTATCGCTAACTCTATCATCTTCTTACTATAATCAAACGCAACGACTCTCGCACCTATTTTTGCCATTCTTTGCGAGAAATTACCGTTTCCGCACGCAACGTCTAAAACTAACTCATCTTTATCTATTAATAGCAATTTTTCAACATTCGGGCGAACAATTTCGCAATGAAAATAATTCGAATCGTCTCCCATCTGCTCGTCCCAAAATTCTGCATTGTCTTCCCATGCACCTAAGCCGTTGTCTGAAAATTCCATCATCATACCCCTTTAAATAATTTATATATATTATACAAAATGAAAAAGCAGTTGCATCATTTTTACACCTTAACTCGAATAAAAAAAACCAAATATCGCTATTCGGCTTTTTATTAAGCATTCAATTATTGCAAACACGCACTATTCGCTTTGTGCCTTGGCACAACAGTTTTTATATTTCTTGCCCGAGCCGCAAGAACAAGGCTCGTTTCTTCCTACCTTTTTTTCGGCACGCACAGGCATTGCTTTTCCGGGAGAATTTGTCCGTGTAACCCTTTCACTGACAATCGGTTTCCCGTCTGCATCTATGTTTGCCTTGATGTCTTTTACTTCGTTTTGCTCTACTTTGCTTTGCACTTTTACATGGAAAAGCATGTATATTGTTTCCTCGCGAATGCTGTCTACCATTGTTTGGAACATTTCAAAACCTTCCATACGATATTCGC
>CAYJNC010000333.1:0-2507 GCA_964371185.1 uncultured Christensenellaceae bacterium | reverse complement strand
GGAAGAATGGGTCGAAAAGACATCATTAAAATTGAAAACAAGGTAGACACAGACCTTGAAATGTTAGGGTTTATAGACCCTAATATAACCGTTAATATCATTGAAGACGGCAAAATAGTCGATAAAATGAATATTACACTTCCAAAGCGTATAGTAAATATAGTAAAATGTAAGAATCCGCGGTGCATAACATCGGTAGAACAAGATTTGTCTCATGTTTTTCATCTGACAAACGAAAAAAAAGGTGTTTACAGATGTATGTATTGCGAACAAGAAGCGAATAAGGAGTAATTTACAATGAAGCATTTATTAAAAATGGGAGATTTATCAAGAGAAGAAATTACCGAAATTTTGGATCTTGCCGATGATTTAAAAAGAAAAAATAAAAACGGTGAAACCTATAGACCGCTCGAAGGAAAAACCTTAGGTATGATTTTTCAAAAGTCTTCTACTCGTACTCGGGTTTCTTTTGAAGTGGGCATGTATCAACTGGGGGGCTACCCTATGTTTTTGTCTTCCTCCGATTTGCAAATTGGCAGAGGAGAACCAATCGAAGACACAGCAAGGGTTTTGTCTCGGTATTTAGATGGCATCATGATTCGTACGTTTGAACAAAAAGAAGTTGAAGACCTTGCGAAATATGGCGATATTCCCGTAATCAACGGCCTCACAGACTATGCCCATCCTTGCCAAGTGTTGGCGGATTTGCAAACAATACGAGAGTATAAAAAAGAATTGCAAGGCTTGAAGATGTCATACATAGGAGACGGCAACAACATGGCAAACTCGCTGATTGTCGGTTGCTTAAAAATGGGTATGGAAGTTTCCGCCGCTATTCCAAAAGGTTACTATCCTGCACAAGACGTTTTGACGTTTGCGGAAAAATTTGAAGGTTTTAACATTACTCAAGATGTGTTTGAAGCGGCAAAAGATGCCGATGTTGTCATAACCGACGTTTGGGCGTCTATGGGGCAAGAAGGCGAAGCCGAGCAAAGGAAGAAGGCTTTTTCTGGTTGGCAAGTTAACGAGCAAGTTATGCAAGTTGCCAAAAAAGATGCAATAGTACAACACTGCTTGCCGGCGCACAGAGGCGAAGAGATAACGGCAGAGGTGTTTGAATCCCACGCAAAAGAAATTTTTGACGAGGCGGAAAACCGCTTACATGCTCAAAAAGCAGTCATGACTCTGCTGATGGGTTGAAACAAGAAAGGTGTTTGGTGATATGAACAGAAGTGAAATTGCGAAAGCTAACTTTAAAAAAGGTTATAATTGTGCTCAAGCCGTTGTGGTGACCTATGCCGATGTCATGGGTATTAGTGAAACGCAGGCACTTAAAATGGCGTCTGTGTTTGGCGGTGGAATGGGTAAACTGCGCGAGGTTTGTGGCGCCGTTTCGGGTATGCTTATGGTTTACGGCGCAATTGGCGGATATTCTTCTTACGATGATTTAGAAGAAAAAGCGCAAGTATATAAAAAAGTCAGAGATTTGGCCGGCGAGTTTAGCGAGCAAAACGGCTCTATCGTGTGTAAGGAGTTGTTAGGACTTACCAAAAAAGAAAAGTCCGGAGATCCTGCCGAGCGTACGAAAGAGTATTATCAAAAACGGCCATGTGCCGAGCTTGTTCGTATTGCCGCCGAAATTGTGGAAAAATATATTTAGATTGCAATGAAGATAACCTTAACAGACGGCTCATCGCTTATTGTGACAGTGCAAAAAAAGCAGGTGAAGAATATAACGTTACGTGTGTATAAAAACGGCGTGGTAAAGCTTACCGCGCCTTCTTCTGTGCCAAATGATGTAATCAGAAATTTTTTGCAAACCAACATAAAATGGGTTGAACGTCAGATAGAAAAAAATAACGTAACATCAAACGAAGTAAAGGAGAACACCTTGCGAATGCTTGGTAAAAACTATGATCTTCGTTTCGAGCAATCGGAAAAAGAGGGAGTTGGTGTAGTAGACGACACGATTGTCGTATATTCTTCACAAATTTCTAATTGTAACAAGATCCTTGATAATTGGTGGAGAAAAACTTCTCTTGATTGTTATACAAAGTATATTGAAAAATGGTTTCCTATACTCGAACAAAAAGGGGCTACCTATCCGAGCGTTAAAATTCGTAAGATGAAAAGCACTTGGGGTAGTTGTACTTGCGTTAAGGCACAAATTCGATTTAGCTATAATTTGTTTGTGGCGCCTTCTGCTTGTGTTGAATATGTCGTATTACACGAGTTGGCACATCTACTATACCCAAACCACGGACAGCGTTTTAAGGCCTTTTTAACCGCAAACATGCCGAGTTGGAAGCAAAGAAAAGATATCCTTAGGGGTGAAGCTAAGTATTTAGAACAAGAAATATCCTTATAGTAAAAAAATATCTCAACAAGGGTTGACAACTTCCCAACATCCATATATAATAGTCATTGCGCATTATTTCTTGCGAAATAAGCGGGCGTGGCGGAACTGGCAGACGCGCTAGACTTAGGATCTAGTACTTCGGTGTGAA
>CAYJNC010000332.1:0-2508 GCA_964371185.1 uncultured Christensenellaceae bacterium | reverse complement strand
ACCTATGCTCGGTTCGTCTAATATATACAACACACCCATGAGCCCACTGCCTATTTGCGTCGCCAAACGTATGCGCTGAGCTTCTCCACCCGAAAGCGTGCCGGCGGCACGAGAAAGCGTGAGATAATCGAGCCCCACATTAATTAAAAAATCAAACCGTGCGTTAAGCTCTTTTACCACCCTTTGCGCCACCACCGCCTGTTTTTCGGTCAATTCGACATCATGGATATAAGCCCTCGCCGCGTCGATAGACAAATTAGAAAGCTCTGCTATGTTTTTGTCGCCTATCCTAACCGCCAAAGTCTCTTTTCTAAACCTTGTACCCTTGCATTCCGGACAAGGTGTTTCTGTCATATAGTTTTCTATTTCGCTCTTCATATAATCGGAAGTAGTTTCCATGTATCTGCGTTCCAAATTATTGATAACGCCTTCAAACGCAGCCATGTAATAACCTTTTCCGCCTTTGTCGTCGTACTCTATCTTCAACTTTTCGCCATCAGTGCCATACAACAAAATTTGTTTTATCTCTTCGCTCAGTTCATAGTAGGGTAAGTTTACATCAAAATCATAACGCTTTACCAATGCGTCCATATAATTTTTTGCTATCGTACCAGTCGCACCGAAATTCCACCCCGAAACCCGAACCGCACCTTCCTCTAAACTTTTGGTTTTGTCCGGCACCACCAAATCGGGATCTACCCTCAAAATTACTCCTAAACCCGTGCAAGCGGGACACGCTCCGAACGGACTGTTAAAAGAAAACATCCTCGGAGACAACTCCTCTATGCTTATTCCGCAATCGGCACAGGCAAAATTTTCGTTCATCAAAGTAATTTCGTCTTTTTCTATGTCTAATATTTCCACCAAACCGCCCGCTAATTTAAGCGCAGTTTCCACCGAATCGGCCACCCTTTTTGCGCTTTGTTCCTTTAACACAATTCTGTCTACCACCACAGAAATACTATGCTTTTTCTGCCGTTCCATTTTTATGTCGTCGTCTATCTCAAAAATTTCGCCGTCTACCATCACACGGGCAAAACCTTCTTTTGCCAAATTCTCTATTATCTTCTTGTGTTCACCCTTCTTCTGGCGAACAATCGGCGACAAAATCATTATTTTTTTGCCCTCGCCCATTCCGGCTACACGGTCTACCATTTGGTCTACCGTCTGTCTTGTAATAGGCTTACCGCATTCCGTACAATAAACATCGCCGGCACGCGCATACAACAGACGCAAATAATCGTGAATTTCCGTCACCGTTCCAACCGTCGAACGCGGATTTCTTGCCGTCGTCTTCTGGTCTATTGAAATAGCCGGAGACAAACCTTCTATCAAATCGACATCGGGTTTTTCCATCTGCCCCAAAAACTGCCGTGCATAAGCCGACAGAGATTCCACATACCGTCTTTGCCCTTCTGCGTAAATAGTGTCGAACGCAAGCGAAGATTTACCGCTCCCCGAAAGGCCGGTTATAACAATAAATTTATCTCTCGGCAATTTTAGGTCTATATTCTTTAAATTGTGCTCTCTCGCACCTTTAATATGTAGCTGATTGTCCATCATTAGCTCTCCAATTCTCTTATCATATCTCTTAACTTTGCGGCCACCTCAAACTCTAACTCTGCCGCCGCTTGGTTCATTTGCTGTGTTAAAATGTCTATACGCAACTTGCGTTCGCTTTCGGGAAGTTTCTCTGTCTCCTCCACCTTCTGTGTGAAAGCAAACCCGCTTTGTGCCACGTCTTTTTCGATCGACGTGGGCGTTATTCCATGCTGTTTATTATATTCTTCTTGAAGTTTTCGCCGTCGCTCGGTCTCGCTTACCGCCGCCTTAATAGACTTAGTTTCTTTGTCGGCATATAAAATAACCCTTCCTTCTGCATTTCTTGCCGCCCTGCCGATTGTTTGAATAAGCGAAGTTTCATTACGCAAAAAGCCTTCCTTGTCGGCATCTAAAATGGCCACAAGTTCAACCTCCGGTATGTCTAAACCTTCTCTTAATAGGTTTATACCCACCAAAACATCAAACTCGCCCAAACGCAAACCACGCACAATTTCTATACGCTCTAAAGTATCTATGTCAGAGTGCATATACTTAACACGCACGCCCATTTCTTCGTAGTATTCGGTTAAGCGCTCCGCAAGCCTTTTTGTAAGCGTGGTTACAAGCACCCGCTTTTTCCTCGCAGTTATCTCTCTAATTTCGTCTAATAAATCGTCTAACTGGCCTTCTGTTTTTCGTATGGTTATCATAGGGTCAAGCAATCCTGTCGGCCGAACAATTTGCTCTACTATTTCGCCTTTTGCAAGCTCTTTTTCATAGTCGGCAGGTGTTGCCGAAACATACACCGCCTGCCCTATTCTGTCTGTAAATTCGTCAAATTTAAGCGGCCTGTTGTCAAACGCAGATGGCAGCCTAAAACCATAATCAACAAGCATTTGTTTTCTTGCCCTGTCCCCATTAAACATCCCCCTAACCTGAGGAAGCGTAACGTGCGATTCGTCTACA
>CAYJNC010000331.1:1733-2519 GCA_964371185.1 uncultured Christensenellaceae bacterium | reverse complement strand
CGATATAACTCCAATTTGCACGGGGCATTTTTGCACCGTATGTTGACGAATTAACAACATCAATAAAAATCGGAGATATCATTGAATAAAACAAAAAATTGACATTATCTGAATTTGCACTTAAAACTAAAAATTCACTTGAGCAAATCCCCTCGCTTTTTGCTACAAATAATTTTGCTAAATAAGGTCTCAATTTGCCAAACAACAAACAATTCCTATAAAACTTATTGCTAATTCCCTCCGGAATCATATCTTCCGTTTCTATATGTTTGCCCGTCCAAGATTGGATATTTTCCATTCCTATATATTTCAAATTACTATTAGAAGTTTTTTCATTAATCAACTCTACAACTTGTCTAACTCTCCTAATTTCCCAATGCGCAGGCACTTCTCCCAACCATTCAATTCCACTTTCTTTCATCGGTACACTATCATCAAGCCCTTTTGTTACCGCCTTGTTGATAACCGCCTGTTTTTGTTCTTTTAGCAGTTCAATTTGCCTTTTTTTCGCCTGCACAAGCTTGTTTATTTTAGAGGTTTTATAGTCAAGATACCGCACAATTTGGTCTTGTTCGGTTCGTGAGGGAATGGGAAGAGCTTGTGCCGCAAATACTTCAAATCTAAAATCTGAAGATCGTTCTCTAATTCCTCTATATAAAGATTGAATAAACCCACTCATTGCCATTTCTCTGACAATATGAGCATAGTAATAATTACTTATGTCTATTTTGCTTGTACAAACACTATATACCGGTGTTCCTTTACCGTCCGAATCAGATACACCAA
>CAYJNC010000331.1:0-1723 GCA_964371185.1 uncultured Christensenellaceae bacterium | reverse complement strand
TTTTATTGATTCAGTAAACCCTGTTGTACGCCTGTTTTTTCTTAACGTTACTTGCCCATCACGAAAGCAAGTTACAACTTCATCATTCTTTAAAGGAATTCGACTTTCTTTTTTATATAAATTTTTAGCTCGCCCAATCCCCCAATGACTCGGCACTTCACCAAGCCACGGTATATCTATCTTTTTATAACTCTCATAGGGTTTCATAGTTTTTTCCCCCTATAATTTCCGCAAGCAAGCCGTCCGACTCTTTTTCAAGTTCTTTTATGTCCGCCACAATTTCTTCTATCGAGCGTAATTTAATCGGCTTATAAAAATACTTTGTAAAGCTAAGTTCATAGCCTATCTGCGTTTTCTTTTCGTCAATCCACGAATCGGGCGCAAACGGAAGCACCTCTTTTTCCATAAATGCTGAAATGCCACCCTCGTATGTAAAGGGAATTTGTTCGGTGTCGGTTAAATCGGAATCGGCAACCATATTCCCCTTTTTATCATAATAAATATCGCCCTCCGGATTTGTTTCGCCTAACACATTAAACATCAACCGTGTTTTTTCCACATTAGAAAGATTATGTTTTTTTATATAGGTAAAACATCAACTAAAAAACTTTCTTCGTTAGTGTAAATCTTGTCCTTTTCAAGCAACTCTAAATCTGCACGCAATTCTATCATTCTTTTGGGCATTGGCTCTTTGTTATATGTTAAATCTGACCACGACCACTCTTCTTTTTTATTATGTAAAATTAACGGCAAGCCGTCTAACTTTTCTTCTGTTATAGAAAATATATATTTTTGTGGTTGATTAACGGTAACCTTGTAATATCCAAACTCGGCATTGTCAAAAATTTTGCTGTATTCGTTCTCTTCAAAGTTCATGTATAAATCTAAAATTTGCTTTCGAATTTCGGGTGTAAGTTCGCAATTCTTCTCTCCTAAATTCTTTCTCAATGGCGCTTTTAGGCTTGTGGCATCTACCAATTGCACCTTTCCTTTTCTCCGATCCTCTTTTTTGTTGGAAAGTATCCAAATAAAGGTGCCTATGCCCGTGTTGTAAAACATCTTTTCGGGCAGTGCGATAATACACTCGAGTAAGTCGTTCTCTATTATATATCTTCTTGCATTGCTCTCCCCCTGGCCGGCATCTCCGGTAAACAGCGAAGAACCGTTATGCACTTCCACAATGCGAGACCCAAGCACGGTGTTTTCTTTCATCTTAGAAATATTATTCAACAAAAACAACATCTGTCCATCACTAACACGAGGTATCATAGAAAATTCGCTTTCATCGTTAAAAGATGTAACAAAGCGAGAATCTGTAATATCTTTTTTACCGCCCAATTTTTCGGCATCAACCTTCCAAGTTTTGCCGTAGGGTGGGTTTGACAGCATAAAATCGAACTGAGTCGACGGAAAACCATCGTTTGCGAGGGTAGACCCGAAAATAATATGTTCGGCTTCTTCTCCCTCACCTTTTAAAAGCATGTCTGCCTTTGTTATAGCATAGGTTTCTTTGTTTACTTCCTGCCCAAACAAATGTATTGAAACCTTCTTCTCATGCTCGGTCGCCAACTCTTCTAACCTGTCGTGGGCAACCGTAAGCATTCCACCGGTGCCGCTCGCACCGTCGTAAACGGTATAGGTAGTATCGCTAATTAAGTTCACAACCGGCAAAAACACACAGTCTGCCATCAGCTCTACAACATCACGTGGTGTAAAGTGCTCC
>CAYJNC010000330.1:0-2519 GCA_964371185.1 uncultured Christensenellaceae bacterium | reverse complement strand
AACATATTCATAAACTAAATAAGGGTTTTTTAGGTCATATTCATCTAACCCACAAAATGCAAAAATGGCGTCCCACAAATTTTCGTCGTCTTCAACATGGAACATTCCCGAAATTAAATCTATGCCTATGATAACCCTTTTTTCGTCTTTATCAACACAGTAAACTACCGGGTTTGGTTTTTCCCCAATTTTAATTTTTTGTGCATAACATTCATTGTTTAACACATTTAAAGCAACTATATTTGCAAACTCTTTGTTTTCATAGGGAAGAGCACCAAATTTTTCGCAAATATAATCTGCCATTTCTTGCCCGGTTTTTTTGTTAGGGCTTAATTTGCCTGCATATTCTTCAAAGGTGGTTTTCCATTGTTCAACCATTTTTTGCGGGGGTGGTTTTCTTAGCATAATTTTAACTTTGCCTGTTTATATCGTTTTTTCTGTCGTTGCCGGCTTGCAAAATCTTTTCTAGCTCTTCTTTATTGCCACATTCAAGCTGTTTTTTAATTTCGTTTAAATTCTCAACAAGTTCTTCTATATCATTAATTAAGTATTCGCTATTCTTTAAAAAAAGGTCTGTCCAAAGTTCAACATTCATTTTTGCTACTCGTGTCATGTCTTGAAAACTGCCTGCCGAAAAACCACACGATTTCACCGCAGAGCCGCTTTTTATATAACAATTAGAAACCACATGCGCCAATTGAGATGTATAGGAAATGACTTTGTCATGCTCCTCGGCCGTTGTTATGGTAATTTTTTCAAACCCAATTTTTTTTGCAAACTCGGCAAGATCTTTTGCCGCCTCTTTAACCGTATAATCGTCCTCTACAATGATAAAACTTGCATTAAAAAACAAGTGGGGCAGGGCACTTGCGTATCCACTAACTTCCCTTCCCGCCATAGGGTGACACCCAACATACCGTACGCCTTCATCATTTAGTTTTTTTGATACATTGTCGGCAATATAACGCTTAATTCCGCAAACATCGGTTACCAATGCACCTTTTTTAAAGTTTGTGTTTAGCAGGTAGCTAACTGTTTCTTGCGGATACAGGCAAACAATTGCAATGTCGCATTCTTCTATGTTGCCACATACGTCTATAATATTCTATTGTTCAGCCTTTTGCAGCACGTCTTCGCTTTTGTCTATCGCAAAAACTTCATGCTCTGTGTATGCCTTAATAGCTTTTGCAAAAGATCCGCCAATTAACCCCAAGCCAACAATGCCTATTTTCATAATATCTCACCAATTACTTTTATAAATACTTCCATTTCTTCTTGTGTTCCTATTGTTACACGCAAATAATCTTTCGTTCTTGTAGCATTAAAATACCTGACAAGTATGCCTTTTTCACGCAACTGCATAAAAACTTCTTCTGCCGGTTTTTTCTCGCATTTCATAAATATAAAGTTTGCGCTAGACGGCAAACAATATACTCCCATTTTTGAAAGTTCCGTAACCGTATATTCCCTTGTCGCCATAATTTTTTTGCTTATATTATCATAATAATCGGTATCCGAAATTGCCGCTATCGCTCCCGCTTGCGCTAGGGTGTCTAGCGGATAAGAATTATAGCTGTCTCGAACCGCCCTTAATGCCTCTATTAAGTTTTCTTGCGCCAAGGCAAAGCCTACACGCAAGCCTGCCAATGCGTGCGATTTAGACAGCGTTCTTACCACAACTAAATTATCGTATTTTTCAATCAGCGAAGCTGCGCTTTTTGCGCCAAACCCAAAGTACGCTTCGTCTACTATTACAACACCGCCGGTGCTCTTAACAATTTTTTCTATGTCGCTAATTTCAAGTGCTATTGCGGTAGGGGCATTCGGGTTTGCTATAACCACATTTTTTCCACCACATAATTTTTCTGTGTCTACCGTATAGTCTGCTTTTAGGGGAATCGGATTAAGTGTAAGATCGAACAATTGTTCCCAAACAGGGTAAAAACTGTATGTAACGTCTAGTGTATTTATACTTTTATTCGGATCAAAAAATGCCAAAAAACAAAGCGCCAACACTTCGTCCGAGCCGTTTGCACAAAACACATTGTTTTCTTTGAGTCCGTTTACTTCGGCTATTGTTTTTTTAAGCTCGGTCGCCTCCGGATCGGGATACAACCGCAATTTTTCGGTAACCGACAAAATTGCTTTTTCAACATTCTCGCTTTGTGGCCATGCGTTTTCGTTTGTATTTAACTTAATGAATTTTTGCTTTGGTTGTTCGCCGGCTTTATACGGCTCTAACCTTGCGGCTTTTTCGCTCCAATATTGTTTCACTTTTATTTTCTCCTCTTTAGCACTCAACACAGCTAATTCTTAGCTGTGTTGAGTTTGAACGTATATGTTTTACTTTTTTTATTCTTTGTTAACTTGTTCTTCCACAGCGTCTTGTGTTGCCGTTTCTGCGGTGTTTTCTTGCACCGTTTCTCCTTCTTGTGCATCACATTCGGAATTTTCTTCCGTCTCCACAATTTTTGCCACACATACAACACTTGTTTCGTCGTCTACCCTCATCAGACGAA
>CAYJNC010000329.1:0-2546 GCA_964371185.1 uncultured Christensenellaceae bacterium | reverse complement strand
TGACATTGAAGGAAATTTGATTTTTGAAAGTGATGATTTTGATTATTATCATGAGAATAGGATTAATCTTTCGAATATGATTATAAAAGGGGAAGATACATATAACGCTAAGCCTGATTATGCATTTTTATTCTCGATATATAAGACAGACGTTACGGGAAAAGAAACCTTGTATTTTGTATTGCCGCCGGATGAAATAATATATAATATCTTGAAGACAATATGTATTTGTTTTGGACTGTTCTTTTACTTTGTTTGGTTTTTTTATAATTTTCATTATAAAATGATAGAATA
Organism: uncultured Christensenellaceae bacterium; assembly: GCA_964371185.1. GTDB lineage: Bacteria > Bacillota > Clostridia > Christensenellales > Christensenellaceae > CAYJNC01. The sequence continues at coordinate 2,252 of CAYJNC010000329.1, read as the reverse complement.
TAATGAAAAAAAGAAAGTGAAAATGAAGATGAAAATGGAAAAGAAAAAGTTGAAGAACAATGACGGAAACTGATTTGTAATGGTGTAATTAGGTTGCTCGGGTGGTTATATAAGCAAATTAACAAGGGGTAAAGATATGAATAAGAAAAAACATATTATTATTTTCAGTTTGATAGCACTTGTGGCTATAACAGTATATTTGATATTTTTTGCTTACACTAATAATGCTATGGGTGTAGATACAGGGTACCCATTAAATTCAATTGAAGACAGGGTAGCAAGAGAATTAAATTTACATTTATATGAGGGGTCTAAGGTAGATTATGTTGAGACTGAAGGGATAGTTTTTGCAATACGGGGAGACGTTGAAGACACGGCCGATTATGTTGTTTTAACGAAGAACGAAGAGGGAATATACATTCCGGACAAAGGAGAGTTGATAAATGGTATCAGCGAAGAGAGGCTTAATTCGGCTAAAAAGAATGTAGATTTTGCAAACGAAGCGATATATTTAAAAGATGGAAAATATATATGTTATGTTGCGTTGCCGGGTTATACAGAATATTTTAGAGAAGATGGGTTTTCGGTTGTGCATAAAGACGAAAATGCAGACAGTTTAGACATAGAAAATATTGTAGTAAAAGATAATTATGGGCATACATTAGAATATATTGGAGACGATGAACGCAGGCTATATTATTATGTTGCAGACAGTTTGCCGAATGATTATCAAATTATTGTAGATTATGAGGGTGAAGAGAAGGTTTGGTTGGATGTAGCGGCGGGGCAACAGTGATGAGTTTATAACGGGGGGAATGACATGAATTTTTTAAAGTATCAAATTTTATATTTAGTGATTATTATTACAAGCTGGGCAGGCTTTGTTGTGCTCGCTTTTATCGGTAATAATAATTGGATATTCCTGCTTACATGGTTTCTTATAAATATTGCCATTACCGTAATTTATGCCAAGGCAGGTAAAAGAAATTGGAGAAAATTGGTAGATATATTGGCCGAAGAATGCCGGCCGGATATTTTCATAAAAAAGGCTAAGGAGATAAAAGATTCCTTGTATTCGTTTGATAGCGCAAGGTATAGGTGTGTTTTATATGAAATTTCCGGTTTAATTGCTCTTGGCTATTATAAGGAAGCAGAGCGTAATTTAGAACAGCTGAATATAGAAAAAATTTACAAAAAAGTATATACGGGCGACTATATGTATGCGCAATATTTATGTACGCTATATTTTAATAAGGGCGATATTGCCTTGGCGAGAGAGCATTTTGAAAATATGGTTGATATTAAAAAGAAATACAAGCGAAATAAAAAAACGGCTGCGAGCTTGGATTATATGACGGAATTTACAAGAAATGGTTTTGAATATAAACAGGGTAATTATGAAGGATGCTATATGTATTTTCGCTCGATTTTTGTAAACAAGGCAAATTATATGAATTACAAAGTAGCGGCGGCATATTATTTGGGCGGAATTGAAAAAGAAAGAGGTAATTTTGAAAGTGCAAAAGATTACTATACGTTTGCAATAACGAAGGGTAATAACATGGCAGTTGTTGCAAAGGCAAAATTTATGCTTGAGAAAGCCGAAAACAAAGTTGGTGTTGTAGCAGAAGAAACGATAAAAGAAACTTCGCTAATAGACGGTGTTGCGATGTTAAAGCAAGCGGTAGGCAAAAAGTTGGTTAGCATAAAATATAATCAATATTATAGGGGGAAAGTTAATAATAATCTGAGTGAATTTTCTTTAGCGACTAAATTGGTTTTTGAAGACGGCGAACTTGAAATAAGCTGTGTGGAATTGGCGAATTATGACGATGTATTGATTGCGAAAACTGCAGATAATGAGGTAGAAAAAAAGTTTGAATTGGCTCAAGAGCAAGATGATGTTGTTTTGGAAAAAGAATATAATTTAAAAATAGAGAAGATAGAAATTGTCAGAGACGTTTCTGAATGTTATATGACTGAAGAGATAACAAAAAGAGTTCAGGATGAAAAAAGATTAGTGGAATATAAAAAAGAGATCGAAAAGGAATTGGGCAGAGAAGTTAATGTGCATGAGCCCCTACATTTTAAATTTATAGGGATAATAGATAAAGTAATAATATTCAGATTAGAGAATGATCAAACATTGCTTTTGGGGCCAATAAGCGGTGTTTCGGAAACGGTTTTTATTTCGGAAGACATAGAAATTTTGAATACGGAATACTCGTTAGAAAAGGATAATCGGTTTATTG
>CAYJNC010000328.1:0-2573 GCA_964371185.1 uncultured Christensenellaceae bacterium | reverse complement strand
ATTGCAGAAGTTTCGGCATGGGTTGTTGGGCCTTCGTGGGGAATGCTTGAGGCAGGAAAAAACGGTTTGTTGCCGAAAAAGTTGATTGAGACAAATAAACATGGCGTTCCTACAAAATTTTTGGTGTTGCAGGGGGTTATAGTAACAATTTGGGCGGCGGTACTAACATTTGGCGGAGGAGGAAACAATGTATCGTTTTTCACTGCCATATCGCTAACGGTAATAATATATTTGGTTGGTTATATTATATTCTTTTTTGCATATATTAAACTGGTACGAAAGCACACAACAACAGAGCTTCCAAGGGCGTTTGAGATTTCCAAGAAGAAGGCACCCAAGCTGATTTTGGCTTTTGCCGGTTTGATTATTTCGTTTGTTGCACTTTTAATTTCATTCATTCCGCCATCGCAGTTAACATCTAAAAATGCACCCGAGCAGTATTTGAGCATATTGATAATAAGCTTTGTTGCGGTAATATTTGTTCCGTTTATAATATATAGGGTTATGCGTAAAAAGAATCCGTTGCCAAAGGGCGAAATTATGCCTAAAGTCGGAGAAGACGAAGAGGAATAGTATATATTTATAAGGGAAGATAAATAGGGAAAATGCGGACGTTGCAAATTGTTTGTGATGTCCGCTGATTTTTTTAAAAAAGTATAAAAACAGATAAAATTACTGTTTTTATTGTTTGCATTTATGTTATACTGTTACTAACGCTAAAGTATTTTATTGACAAAGGCACATGAAATTCGGAGACAGAAATGAAGTTGATATATTATTTACAAGAACAAGTAAGGCCTTCAAAACTTAGGGGTACGGGCAGGGCTAACCCGGTAAAAACGTCTGCATACGGCGAATTTGTCAGTTGCATAAAACAAAACGATGTAAATATTTGGTTTTACACAAAAAATGGTGTAACGATAGCAATAGATTCGGGATACAAAGATAATCATAAATTATTTTCTGAGTTAGAAAAAATTAATATTGCGAGTGAAAGAATAAGTGCTGTCTTTCTTACCCATGCCGACATAGACCACGTAGGCGGAATTGTCTCTAAAAAAAGGTTTGCGGAAAACGCAAAAATCTATATTCATGCAGAAGAAGTCGGTATGTTATTAGGAAGAGAAAAAAGAATTAAGTTCGGCAAATTAATGCTTAATAACCCTGTTAATTACAAAGGAAAATACACCGTGTTTAACGGAAAAGATGTTTTTAACATTGGAGGCATAAAGGTAGAATGTTTTCATGTGCCCGGGCATACTAAAGGACATAGTGCGTTTTTGGTAGACGATGAATACTTATTTACAGGGGATTGTATTGCCATAAACGAAAAGGGCGGGCACTGTTATTTCGATGATAACAATTTCGATACTAAAATGAACATTAATTCATTAAACCGCTTGAAGATGAGTATTAAGCAAAATGCAATGGTATGTGTTTGCACGGCGCACAACGGCGCACAAAATTTTTTCAAGGCGTTTTTACACATAAACGATGTGGCACAGGGCACAAAAATACAACCGTTTGATTCACGTGCGCCACACGACACATTCAAAGATTAGTTTGTTAGGTTGAAAATAAAAGAATTTGAAAAGCCATTGTTTAGCGTTACACAAAGCCATACAAAATACTAACATTTGTTATAAGTATCTTTCAATAAAAATGCCATGTTGTTGCAGTCGTTTAAATAAATATTCTCTATATAAAACATTCGATGTAAATTTATAATTCTTTTTATTTGTGGAGATACATATAAAAGCCTTCTTATAGACCACACTTTTTATGTCGTCATATTTTAATTTTGTCTTTTTGCCGATTAAATTAACATAAACAAGGCAATCTTCCTTCACCTTTATTTTGAAAACCAGGGCACGCAACAAAAACGGTAGCCCGATAGAGCAAAGGGTGATGAGTAGGACAAGCTCGAGCAAATTAAGAGTCTGCCAAATAAGCATGTTTACGGCAAGCGCAGATGCGATTGCGAAAAAAACAATACACAACCACAAATAAACTCGAGGATATTTTACGGTAAAGTCTTTTGACACGTCAATAACACGCATACGCTCTGACTTTGCGGCAAACAAAACAAAATGTATGGACACTGCTATTAAAACTAAAAATAATGCTATCTGAACAAAATCGGACATCTGTGGCACCTACATTTTCTTTTTTTGCATAATGCCGCTTAGCTTAGCCATGGTATTATCGGGCAATATTTTAGATAAAAATCTGACAAACTTCATGAGGCCACCCGGAGTAATAACGGTTTTGCGTTTATACATTCCGCTAACTGCACAATTTGCAACGTCTGCGGCACTTAGGCCTTTTACCGAAAAATCTACGCCGGCGGCCTTGTCAAAGCCTGTTCTAACAGGACCCGGGCAAACCGCCCCGATATATATGTTTTTGTTTTGCTGACGAATTTCAGAGGCTATAGCCTGAGTAAGCCTTAACACATACGCTTTTGAAGCGTAGTAAGAAGAAAAAAACGGGCCGGGCATAAAAGAAGCCGAAGAGGCAAGGTTTAAGATGTAACCGGAATTTTTCTTGATGAAATCGTTGTAAAATAATTT
>CAYJNC010000327.1:274-2573 GCA_964371185.1 uncultured Christensenellaceae bacterium | reverse complement strand
CAAAGAAATTATGACACAATGAAGAACAAGAAAAATGATCCAGAAAGAATTGAGCTTGCTAAATATTGCAGATTCTGCAAAAAGCATACGGCTCACAAAGAAACGAAATAATTTTTTAGCGGGAGTATTACAATGGCAAAAACCAAATTGCTGGGTAAAGAAAAAGAGAGGCAGCTTGCTGAACAAAAAAAGCTTGCCAAGAAAAAAAATAAGAAACAAAGACGTAGCCCTATACGCTTTTTTAAAGATGTTTGGGGAGAAGTTAAAAAAGTTACATGGCCAACCAAAAAAGATTTATTCAAAACCACTTTTGCGGTAATTATTTTTATTGCAATATTTGGTGTAATAGTATGGTTGATGAATCTCGGGTTTGGTGCATTGTTCCAAAATTTCCTTACGTCTTAGGAGTAGATTTTAATGGAAAAAGAAATCATGGATGCTCAAGAAATGCTTGATAGCATAGAAGAGCAAGATATGCAGGCAGAGTCGGAAACCGAAGATGCCGCAAAAAGCGATAAGCAAACGTTCATAAAACAAGAAAAGACCGACAAACCCTATTGGTATGTGGTTTACACATATTCGGGATATGAAAACAAAGTTATGGATAACCTATTAAAAACAATAGAAAACCATAACCTAAAAGATACCATAATAACAGTTACCGTTCCGATGGAAGAATCTATTGAAGTTAAGAACGGCAAAAAGAGGCACGTTTCAAAAAAAATGTTCCCCGGATATGTTATGGTTAAAATGTTTTTGACCGACGAATCGTGGTATGTTGTTAGAAACACCCGTGGAGTAACCGGCTTTGTTGGGCCTTCGTCAAAACCGATACCGTTGTCGGACGCAGAGGTGCGTTCTATGGGTATTGAAGACATCAGGCTTGTTTTGGATGTTGAAGTTGGCAACAACGTCATCGTAACATCAGGTCCGCTTGAAAGTTTTGTTGGCTTGGTTGAAGAGGTTAATGCCGAACGACAAAAAGTACGTGTGTTGGTGTCGATGTTTGGCCGAGACACATCTGTTGAGCTTGACTTCGTTCAGGTGAAACGTATTTAGTTAGATTTTAAAGCGAATAGCTTTGAAAAAGTGGGAGGTATTTGCCAATACCGTTAACCACATCATAGAAGAAAGAAGGAAATGAAAATGGCAAAAAAGGTTGTAGGTTATATTAAGCTCCAAATACCTGCCGGAAAAGCAACACCGGCACCACCCGTAGGTCCCGCACTCGGACAACACGGTGTGAACATTATGGAATTCTGCAAATCGTATAACGAGAAAACTGCTTCTCAAGCAGGCTTGGTTATACCTGTTGTTATAACAGTTTATGCAGATCGCTCTTTTAGTTTTATAACAAAGACTCCGCCGGCGGCTGTTCTTATCAGAAAAGCTTGCAAAATTGACAAAGGCTCGGGAGAACCAAACAAAACTAAAGTTGCAAAAATCAGCGATGCTCAATTAGAAGAGATTGCTACACTCAAAATGCCCGACTTAAATGCGGCAAGCATTGAAGCGGCTAAGAGTATGATTGCAGGCACGGCGCGCAGCATGGGCGTAGAAGTGGAGGGCTAACATAATGAAAAGAGGAAAAAAATATCAAGACAGTGCAAAGTCTTACGATAAGCAAAATTTGTTTGATATTGCAGAAGCTGTACAATTAACATTAGACACAGCAAAAGCAAATTTCGACGAAACTATAGAACTTTCTGTAAAATTGGGTGTAGACCCAAGACACGCAGACCAACAAGTTAGAGGCGCGGTTGTATTGCCTCATGGTACAGGTAAGACAGTACGTGTGCTTGTAATCGCTAAAGGCGATAAAGCAAAAGAAGCGGAAGAAGCCGGTGCAGATTTTGTTGGTGCAGAAGACATGATCGAAAAGATCCAAAAAGAAAACTGGTTTGATTTCGATGTAATCGTTGCAACTCCTGACATGATGGGCTTAATCGGCCGCATGGGTAAAGTGTTAGGTCCTAAAGGCCTTATGCCCAACCCGAAATCGGGAACGGTAACAATGGATGTTGCAAAAGCAATTGCAGACATCAAAGCAGGTAAGGTTGAATACAGATTAGACAAGACTGCAATTATTCACGTTCCTATCGGAAAGAAAAGTTTCTCTGCCGATAAATTAGAAGAGAACTTAAGGGCGCTTATGGAAGCTGTTGTTAAGGCTAAACCGTCGGCTGCAAAGGGTACTTACCTAAAGAGCGTTGTAATTGCTTCAACTATGGGACCGGGAATTAAAATCAATCCTGTTCGTTTCATGTAATACAACTAAAAGCAGAATTAAAAGGCAGAT
>CAYJNC010000327.1:0-264 GCA_964371185.1 uncultured Christensenellaceae bacterium | reverse complement strand
CGTAATATCTTTTGTGAAAATGTTGAAGAACATATCTGAAATATGTTAAAATTATATTCAAAAGTTATAAATGGTTGATGTTTTTAATATTAGAATTAGCAATAATTTCGAATGTTAAAATCATTATGAAAATTTATTATTCGTTAGCTTAAAAAAGTTTTATGAGGTGTCGAAATGGAATGGATTAAAATTAGCATTGCAACTACGAAATGTGCCGAAGAAATAATAAGTGATGTCTTGATAAGTGCGGGAGCACAAGGCGTA
>CAYJNC010000326.1:0-2581 GCA_964371185.1 uncultured Christensenellaceae bacterium | reverse complement strand
TCTACCCATGCCGCCGGTGTTGTTATCGCAAGAAACCCGATAACAGAATATGTTCCGTTGCAAAAAAACACAAGAGACGAAAGCATAACCACCCAATACACCATGAAGACACTTGAGGAGTTAGGGCTTCTGAAGATGGACTTTTTAGGGTTGCGCACGCTTACGGTCATAAGAGACACGCTTGCACTTGTTTTTGCCGATTGCAATAAGTCTATAGACATAGACGCAATAGATTATGACGATAAGAACGTTTACGATTTGATTTCTACGGGTGCTACCGACGGAATGTTTCAGTTAGAAAGTGGTGGCATGAGGCGATTAATGCAAGATTTACAACCGTCTAATTTAGACGAAATTATGGTGGGGATTTCATTGTTTCGCCCGGGTCCGATGGAAAGCATTCCCGAATATATTCGTTGCAAGAAGAATCCGAGGGTGGTCTCTTATGCCCATCCGATTTTGCAACCTATCCTTGAAGATACTTACGGATGTATGGTTTACCAGGAACAGATTATGCGGATTGTGCGTGACGTTGCCGGTTATTCTATGGCACGAAGCGATCTTGTCAGGCGGGCGATGAGCAAAAAACAGCAAGACGTGTTGGAAAAGGAAAGGGCTATCTTCATATACGGAAGTGAGGACGGCACGGTTTTGGGTGCAATAAAAAAAGGTGTAAGCGAAAAAATTGCGTCCGAATTGTTTGAGCAGATGATGGCGTTTGCAAATTATGCCTTTAACAAGTCTCATGCTTGTGCCTATGCCGTAGTCGCCTACCAAACAGCATATTTAAAATGCTATTATCCTGTGTTTTTCATGACGGCTTTGCTTAACAGTTTTTTGTCTAACAAGCAAAAATTAGCGGAATATATTCAGACACTTAAAAAAGCTAATATAACCGTTTTGCCCCCCGACATAAACAAATCTCAAATGCAATTTAGTGTAGAAAACGGGTGTGTACGTTTTGGGCTTACGGCACTCAGCTATGTTGGCGACGCAATCGAAGAGGTTATTTTCAGGCGAAAAACACCCTACACAGATTTTTTTGATTTTGTCGAAAAAAATGCGGATGTTTTAAACAAAAAGAGGTTAGAAAGCCTTATTTTGGCAGGTTGTTTCGATTGTTTTAATGTATACCGTTCGCAACTCATGAATGTTTATGAAAGTGTGTTACAAGATGCGGTTGCCGTCAACAAGCGCATAGCCACCGGGCAACTTTCGCTTTTTGACAGTGCGACGGAAGAATTTTCTTCGCTAAAGACGGAACTGCCGAATATTAAAGAGTTTTCTTCCGCACAGATTCTTTCGTTTGAAAGGGAAATGACCGGCCTTTATATAAGCGGCCACCCTTTAGACGAATTTGCAAGCGTGCTTAATGATAGAAGTATTTCTGTTGCCGAAATTGTAGGAAGTTCTGAAAATGAGGCGGAAATGTACAAATATGACGGGCAAACGAAAAACATTGCAGGCATAATAACCGGCATAACGATTCGTCAGACAAAGCAAAAGAAGACAATGGCAAACATTGTGGTAGAAGATTTAAGTGCACAGATGAGCGTCATAGTGTTCCCTAACATATATTCAAAATACGAGGCCTATTTAAAACCGGATGCAGTGGTGGAAATTAGAGGGAAAGTTGTTGTTTCGTCGCAAAATGGCGTGGAAATGACGGCCGAACAAATTTGCGAGTTTTTGCCGGAGGATAGTATTTATGTAGATAAACAGTTATATGTTCGTCTAAATGAAGGACAAGGGCAAGATTTATTGGCAATAACAAGGCGATATTTAGGCACAAGGGACCTGGTTGTGCATGTTACTCAAAGCAAAAAAACATATAAGCTTTCTAACGGGAACGGTGTTCGCTATTGCCCACAGCTTATTTCTGAATTGAAAAAAACATTCGGAGAGGAAAATATTGTTTTGAAATAGTACACAACGGTTTAAAAATATCATATACACAAATAAATTGTGTGTTTTACATACAAATAACACTGTGCAACTTGAATTTTACAGTCGTATTTGTTAGAATGTATTATGTTAATACTATATAATTGGGAGAGTATGTGGTTGTGGACAATTTAAGTAATGGAAAAGACGAATATGTTGTTATTAAGGCGAATGAAAGCGGAGTAAATGTAATAGGCATGACGAGAGGAAAAGAGACAAAACTCCAACATACGGAGCGTCTATCGAAAGGCGATGTTTTGGTTGCCCAATTTACAGACAATGTTTCGGCCATTAAAATATCGGGAAAAGCAACCGTGCTAACCAAATATGGCAGTGTAGAGGCCGGCATAAACGACGAACAATAAGAACACCGTGAAGGTGAGAAAAGAGAGCCGAAGCACATACACTTGCGAAAAATTAAGCAAAGTGTGAGCACGGCATTATATAATAAACAGTTGTGTGATAATTGAGGGGATTGGAACACGAAATCTATGCTTGTTAAAAGCAAAGAATATAAATATTTTGAAATGTAGGGTGTTTTGCCCATACAATAAAAGTTTTAGATTGCCAAATTAAGGAATGCGGCAAAGGAATAGGAGCGTAAAATGAAAAAAAGAATCGGAATTTTAACAAGTGG
>CAYJNC010000325.1:0-2583 GCA_964371185.1 uncultured Christensenellaceae bacterium | reverse complement strand
TTCGAACAGGCTTGCAAAGCATTAGAACAATGGAAAAATGAAGGCAAAGAACTGCTCACAATTTCCGTTAATATGTCTCGTCAGCATTTGAAATCGAAGAATTTCTTAGAAGATTTCCTTAGCGTTTGGCGAAAATATGATGTTCCTGCTCATTTTATCGAACTTGAATTTACCGAAACCATAATGTTTTCGGACGACGAATTGTTAATAGACGCAAGAGAGGCCGTAGACGCCATACACGCGGCCGGTTTTAAATGCTCTATCGACGACTTCGGCTGGGGATATTCTTCATTAAGTACACTTAAAAACCTTTCCGTAGATATGCTTAAAATAGACGGCAGATTTTTCCGAAAAGAAGGTTTTGATTCGAACGCAACTTTTGTTATCGAAACAATTGTAGACCTTGCCAACAAACTCAACATGGAGACTGTGGCGGAAGGTGTCGAACACAAAGAACAGGTAAGCTTTTTATCCGACATAGGTTGCGATCTTATTCAAGGTTATGTGTTCTCTCGCCCGTTGCCTTTAGACGAATTTGTCGAGTTTGCGTTCGATAAGGACGGCAAGAACAATTTTCTTGATCTTTAATCTATTTAATTAAACAGAAATTATTTTTAATACAAAGTATATTTTGTTTGTGCAATTTTCTTGGCTATCCACCGCGCAAAGACTTATTTAGCTCTGTTTTCGTTACATATAATAAGCTACAGCGGTACGATACGGCAAAACACCGTGCTCTTATCTAAACTACACAGTGTCAAAACAGATTACCGTATACCATAAAAAGGCATAAAAAAACCCTTCTTATCGCAGTGTGTAGACAAGAAGGGTTTATGTTTTAATTAAACGGCGGTTTTAACCTTAAGCCAAGCATCTTCATACAGTTTAAGCGCATCTTGTTCAAGATGTTCGTAGTATTGGCAGTTTACCAAACTTTCCTTAGGCGGATTAAACGCCGAATTTTCAACTGTTTCCGCATCTAAAAATTCCATAGCCGCATCTTCGGGAGTCGAATACCCTGTGTATGCCGCATTCTTTGCTGCAATGTCCGGCCTCAACATGAAATCAACAAAACGCAAAGCCGCATCGTAAACATCGGTGTTTTTCATAATAACCATGCTGTCAACAAATATGTTAGCACCTTCGCTCGGCACAACATAGGTCAAGTTTTCATTGTCTTGCATTGTGTATACGGCATCGCCGGCGTACATTATCGCAATTGCCGCACTTTCGTTAGCCATAGACATACGCAAATCGTCTGTGCCATAAGCCAACACACCCGGTTTTTGTTGGATAAGCAATTCTGCCGCCATGTCTAACTCTTGTTGGTTGGTAGAATTTATGCTGTATCCGAGTTCTATTAAGGCAACACCCAAGGTGTCTCTTATGCTGTCATACATCAGAACTTGCCCTGAATATTTGTCGTTGAACAAAATATCCCAATCGTCGACGGGTTCGTCTACCATTGTTTCGTTATACAGTATGCCAAACGTTCCCCAAGAATATGGCAAAGAATATGTTCCCTCCGGGTCATAACCGCAGTTTGCGGCTAAAAATTCTTCCACATACTCATAATTTTCCATCTTAGAATGGTCAAATTCGGCAAGCATATCTTCTTGCATCATTCTTTGCACCATATATTCAGAAGGTATTATTACGTCTATTTGCGAACCTTCTGTCGCCGTCGTAACATACATCGCCTCGTTTGAATCTGTTGTTGTCATATTAATTGTTATATCCGGGTTTTCTTCTTCAAACATCGGAATAACTTCCGGGTCTATATAGTCTCCCCAATTGAGAAAGTTAACTACCGTTTTGCCTCCCTCGTTAGCGGCAGGTGAACAACCTACGAACATAACCGCACATAGCACGGCCACCAAAACAAAAATAACTGTTTTTTTCATTTCCTTTTCCTTTCTGAGCTAAAAAATATTATCTGAATCTTTCTTTGGTAGAAAGTTTCTTAGACTTAGAGAACGACTTTATGTTTACAATAAGCAACAACGAAATAACCACCGAGAACATTATGGCAGAAAGTGCATTTATGGTTGGGTTTAAACCCACCCTCGCCATGCTGTATATGTATGTAGACAAATTTTGCGTAACACCTTGAGTGGTGAAAAAACTTATCATAAAATCGTCAAAAGACATTGTAAACGCAAGTATAAAACCCGTTATGACCCCCGGCATAATTTGTGGCATCACAACTTTTCTTATGGCGTAACCGGGCTTTGCACCCATGTCGAGCGCCGCCTCGTATGTGCTTCTGTCAAGCTGTCGCATTCTTGGCAACACCGAGAATATGACATATCCGATGTTGAAAGTTATGTGCGCCAACAGCATTGTCATGTAGCCGCGCGGAATATTTAAGAATATAAACAACAATAAAAGAGAAATACCCGTAACTATGTCGGCGTTAACCATTGGAATGTAGGTAAAATTTATTATTGTGCTTTTTACTTTGCTTTTGTATGTGTCGATACCAAGCACCGCCAATGTTCCTATTATAGTTGCAATTGTCGCAGACAAAAGAGCCACCGTTATGGTTACCCACAAGGCTTGTGCAATTATCGGATCGTTAAA
>CAYJNC010000324.1:0-2584 GCA_964371185.1 uncultured Christensenellaceae bacterium | reverse complement strand
TGGTCTGTTAGGTTGATGAACTGAGAAAGATACTCGCTCATTATTTTAGCCGCTAAGGATACAGCTTCATCAGCATTCATGCTGCCATTTGTTGAAACATCAAGTGTTAGCTTGTCAAAGTCTGTTATTTGGCCGACACGTGTATTTTCTACAGCAAAATTCACTTTAGTTACAGGTGTAAACAGTGAATCCATAGGGATTACGCCTATAGGCATGTTAGCCGGTTTGTTCTTGTCAGCAAGAACATAGCCTCTGCCTTTTTGCAGTGTAATTTCCATTGAAAGCGAGGCGCCTTTATCAAGAGTTGCTATATGCAAATCTTCGTTGATAATTTCTACCTCACTGTCTGCTTTAATGTCAGCCGCAGTAACTATTCCCGGGCCAACTGCATCAAGAGTAAGTGTTTTAACTTCATCTGTATGCAATTTTGCACATAAACCTTTTAGGTTTAATATAATATTTGTTACGTCTTCATGTACACCTTCGATTGTGGAAAATTCATGCAAAATGCTATCGATTTTCACGCTCGTAACCGCTACTCCCGGCAAACAAGACATCAATATTCTTCTTAACGAATTCCCAAGTGTCGTTCCAAATCCCCGCTCTAACGGTTCCATTACAAACGTGGCATGTTTTTCATCTTCACTCATGCTTGTACATTCTATGTTAGGTCTTTCTATTTCAAGCATATTTTACCTCCCGTTCTCATAACATCAGCATAAAGCTTGTTATCTGGAATACAACTCTACAATCAAATGTTCTTCAACATCAAAGTCAATGTCATCCCTTTGTGGCAACGAAACTACAGTTCCTTCATAAGAATCTGTTTCTCTGCTCAACCAAGGTTTTGTTGCGTTTGCACCATTTTCTTCAATGATTGCTTTGAACTTTTCAGATTTTCTGGACTTATCACGAATCGCAATAACATCTCCTACATTAACCGAATACGAAACAATGTCTACTTTTTTGCCATTAATCATAAAGTGACCATGGTTTACAAGTTGTCTTGCTTCACGACGTGTGTTTGCGAATCCAAGTCTGAAAACTACATTGTCAAGGCGCAACTCAAGAAGTTGCAAAAGAACTTCACCTGTAATTCCCTTAGCTTTTGCTGCTTTTTTGAAGTAGATTCTGAATTGTTTTTCCAACACACCGTATACGAATTTAACTTTTTGCTTTTCAACCAATTGTAATCCGTATTCACTCTGTTTTTTTCTCGTCTGCTTGGGCGCTCTCTTACTTGTTTTGCTTATGCCCATTACAGCCGGATGCAATCCTAATGCTTTGCATCTTTTTAAAATTGGTGTCATATCTCTAGCCATAATAATCTACCTCCTTATACCCTTCTGCGTTTTGGCGGACGGCATCCGTTATGCGGAATTGGCGTCACGTCTTTAATAAGCGTTACTTCAAGTCCTGCAATTTGCAGTGCTCGAATAGCGGCTTCTCGGCCCGAACCCGGTCCTTTTACGAAAACTTCAACAGTTTTAAGACCGTGTTCCATAGCGGCACGTGCAGCAGTTTCAGCGGCGACTTGTGCGGCGAACGGAGTACTCTTTCTTGAACCTCTAAAACCCATTGCTCCCGAACTTGCCTGAGAAAGTGCATTTCCCATCATGTCGGTCATGGTTACAATTGTATTGTTAAAGGAAGAGCGAATATGCGCCTGACCTTTTTCTATGTTCTTTTTTTCTCTGCGTCTTCTAGACACTTTTCTTTTTGGTGCAGCCATTTATTGTCTCCTCCTTCTTATTTCTTCTTGCCCGCAACTGTACGCTTAGGACCTTTGCGTGTGCGTGCATTTTGTTTAGTACTCTGACCGCGAACAGGCAAACCTTTTCTGTGCCTAATTCCGCGATAACAACCTATTTCCATCAATCTCTTAATGTTCATGGAAACCTGACGACGCAAGTCGCCCTCCACTTTAAGATTTTGATCGATATATTCTCTTAGTTTGCTAACATCGGACTCCTCTAAGTCTTTGACTCTTAAATCCGGGTTAATTTCGGTAGCAGCTAAAATCTCTTTAGATGTATTAAGACCGATACCATAAATATATGTCAGCCCGATTTCTACTCTCTTATCTCTGGGTAAATCTACACCGGCAATACGTGCCATATTCTAATTAACACCTCCGTTAATGCTATTTTGAGCTTTGCTCAACGTTGTTTTTTAACTTCCTAATATATGGTTAAATTCCTCACGATATATTAAATCCTGCTTTGCCTTGCGGTTGCACATTGATACCGACATTCAAAGGGTTTTTAATCAGCCGCACGTAAGGAAAGAAGAACCAGCAACCTAACCTTGTCTTTGCTTATGTTTCGTGTTTTGGCAAATTACCATAACAGTCCCTTTTCTTTTAATAATTTTGCATTTCTCGCAAATAGGTTTTACAGATGGTCTAACCTTCATATAAAGTACCTCCTTTTTTAAAGATATATCTTACATGGCATTTTAGGCATCAGCCTTTGCCACGCCATGTTATTCTGCCTTTTGTAAGGTCATACGGCGATAATTCTACCGTGACTTTGTCGCCCGGTAAAATACGGATATAATTCATACGGAGTTTACCGGAAATATG
>CAYJNC010000323.1:0-2594 GCA_964371185.1 uncultured Christensenellaceae bacterium | reverse complement strand
AATATTTCAAGACCGACAGGGCAATGGTCACTACCCATCACCTGCGAATATATGATACTATCTTTAATTTCTTGCGCAATACTATCGGACACCAAAAAATAATCTATCCGCCACCCCGCGTTTTTTGCACGAGCGGAAAAACGGTACGACCACCAGGTATACGCATCTTTTTGGTCGGGATATAAATGCCTGAAAGAATCTACGTATCCGGACTCTAACAATTCTTTTATCTTTTGCCTTTCTTGCGGCGAAAACCCGGCATTTTTAACATTGGTCTTCGGGTTTTTTAAATCTATCTCTGTGCGTGCTACGTTTAAATCTCCGCAGACAATAACCGGTTTTTTTGTTTTTAATTCGCTTAGATATGTTTTGAAATCGTCTTCCCATTTCATACGATAGTCTATTCTTGCAAGTTCTGCTTTCGAATTTGGTGTGTATACGTTTACCAAATAAAACTTTTCGTATTCAAGCGTTATTACCCTGCCTTCGTGGCAATGCTCGTCCTCACCGAAATCGTATTGCACGCTTATCGGCTCTTCCTTTGTGAATATTGCCGTTCCCGAATAGCCTTTTTTGTCGGCACTGTGCCAATATTGTTTGTATCCATCGAATTCAACTTCGGCCTGTCCTTGTTGCATCTTCGTTTCCTGAATGCAGAAAATATCCGCCTCTTCGCCAATGAAAAATTCTTCAAATCCTTTTTTCAAAACTGCCCTAAAACCATTTACATTCCAAGAAATAAGTTTCATATTCACTTTCCTTTCGCTATGTGGTTAAAATTATGAGGCTAAAATCATAAACTGTTGACTTGCCTTAAATATATGTTATAATATAGATATTGATAATTATTATCATTCTTTTTTATAGAGAGGAGGCTAACAAACATGATCTATTCAAAACAACGCGAGCTTGTTTTGCAAACATTGCTTGCAAACAGGGTTCACCCAACAGCAGACGAGTTATATTACATTCTAAAACCTTCGCATCCCGAGCTTTCTCTGGCAACTGTATACCGTAATTTAAATCAGCTTGCAAAACATGGTATGGTTCTGAAAATTGCCGTACCCACAGGTGCAGACCGTTTTGACGGCACAATCACCGAGCATCATCATATGATTTGCACAACCTGTGGCAAAGTCACAGACTTACCCGAAAATTACAGCCCGAACATCAACTTAGACGAAGCATCAAACGGCGGCAACAAAATCACCGGGTATAACATAATGTTCTACGGTCAATGTTGCGATTGCAACAAGGTTCACTAAGAAAATATAACTCAAAATAATTTTTTGCAGATTTTACCGACACGTTTTATTCAAACATGTCGGTAAAGTCAAATGTTGCAAAATAATCTTTAGGCGTTTCGGCCCTTCTGATAAGCTGTGTGCTACCGTCTTCTTTAAGCAAAACTTCTGCACTGCGCAATTTTCCGTTATAGTTATAACCCATTGCAAAGCCGTGTGCGCCCGAATCATGAATCACCATTAAATCTCCGATGTCTATTTTAGGCAACATTCTATCTTTTGCAAATTTATCGTTGTTTTCGCAAAGTCCTCCGGTTACATCGTATTTATAATCGCAGGGTTCGTTTTCTTTGCCCATTATGCTGATATGATGATAAGCGCCATACATTGCCGGCCTCATCAAGTTTGCCGCACAAGCGTCTACACCAATATATTCTTTGTATATGTGTTTTTCATGAAGAACACGTGTTACCAAACAACCGTAAGGCGCAAGCATATACCTCCCGAGCTCTGTGTAAACTTCCAAATCTTCCATGCCGGCCGGTACGCACACCTTTTCAAAAGCCTCTTTTACACCCTGTCCGACGGCAATAATGTCTACCTTTTCTTCGTCCGGTCGGTAGGGTATTCCAATACCGCCCGACAGATTAACAAATTTTATGTGTACGCCGGTTTCTTCTTTCAATTGCGCCGCAACCTTGAACAATATTTCTGCGAGCATCGGGTAGTATTCCGCTTCCCTCGTGTTGCTCACCAAAAACGAGTGTATGCCGAACTCTTCTGCTCCCAACTCTTTTAGCTTAATAAAAGCCTCTTTCATTTGTTCGTACGTCATGCCGTATTTAGCGTCGCCCGGGTTATCCATTACCGTATTTGCAATTTCAAACTGTCCACCCGGATTATACCTGCAACAAATTGTTTTGGGAATGCCCGCCACTTCTTCTAAAAAGGGTATATGTGTTATGTCATCCAAATTAATTATGGCACCCAATTCTTTCGCCAATTTGAAATCTTCCGCCGGTGTTACATTTGAAGAGAACATGATGTTTTCTCCTACCACATCAACAGCCTTAGACATCAACAGCTCTGTATAAGAAGAGCAGTCGAGTCCGCAACCTTCTTGGTTCAAAATTTGCAATATTGTCGGGTTTGGTGTCGCCTTTACGGCAAAATATTCTTTGTATCCCTTGTTCCATGAAAAAGCTTCGTATAATTTTCGGGCATTTTCTCGTATTCCCTTTTCATCATATAAATGAAAGGGCGTAGGGTATTTTTCAACTATTTCTTCTAATTGTTCTTTTGTTACAAATGGTTTTTTCACTGCTACTCTCCATATATTAAATATTTTTA
>CAYJNC010000322.1:0-2617 GCA_964371185.1 uncultured Christensenellaceae bacterium | reverse complement strand
AAAACAAAAAATGCATTAAGACCCATGCCGGGTGCTAATGCGTATGGCACGTTTGCGCAAAGTGCCATTACAAGTGTTCCCACGATTGAAGAGATGATTGTTGCAAGAAAAACGGCGCCCCATTCCATTCCCGCCTGTGAAAGCATTCCCGGGTTAACCGCAATTATGTATGCCATTGCGAAAAAAGTGGTTATCCCGGCAACTACTTCGGTTGAAACTTTAGTGCCGTTCTCTTTGAGCTTGAAAAATTTCTGCATAGTATTTCCCCTTGTTTAAATATTATGTTTTAATTCTTGTACTTATATAATAACCTGTTTTTGCAAAATAAAAAAGTATTTTAATATAATTTTATAAAAAATTGCAAGAAAATTTGTATATCGATAATTTTTTATGATAAAATTTTGATGAAAATAAATTTTATGCGAGGAAATTTAGCTTATGAATAATGACATGAAAGATTACTATAATTATGCGGTGTCGCCGCTTGGACAGGTGTTTTATGCAACGGTGTGGCGGCAGTTAGAAGGTTTTTCGGGCAAGAAAATTTTAGATTTCGGCAGTGGGTTTGGCTTTACTTCAGATTATTTAGCAAAAAATAACGATGTTCTTGCGATAGACCCGAACAAAAGCATGGTAGAAGCCGCCTGTGCTAAAAACAAATACAAACAAATTATCGGCGATATCGAAGAGTTGAAAAAAATTGAAGACAATACCTTTGATGCGGTAATGTGCCATTTGGTCTTAGAATATGTTTGTAACCGTGAAGAAATATTATCGGAATTGGTGCGCGTGCTAAAGACCGGCGGGCAACTTTCTGTTGTAAGACACAACAAACCGGGTAGAATTATCCAGGCAATTGTGCAAGACTATGATTTAGACGATGCAAAAGCACTCCTTAGCGGAGAATATTCCTCTTCACCTGCGTTTGGTGTGATTGCCGATTATGAAAATGCAGACATTGAAACGTGGTCGGATAATAATTTGCGAATCGAAAAAGTATATGGTGTCCGTGCGGTTGCGAGTTTGCACGACGCAAAAAAACAAGCGGAAGCCGATTGGGTAGAAAAAATGATAGAAATAGAGTGGGAGTTATTGAAAAACAAAATTTATTGTGACATTGCATATTTTAACCATGTTATATTAGTAAAGAAATAATCGGTTATTTTAAAATAGGGTGTGCATTATAAAAAAGCTATATCAATATTTTGATACAGCTTTTTTGCGTTTATATGCGTATTTTAAGCTTTGCTTTCTTTTAAAGCCTTTTTCGGTTTGATTTGAATATCCTGTCCGTCTTGTGGAAGTCTACGCAAGAAAGTTACCAGCATAATTATTGATATTATTATAGAAACAAAATCTGCGGTTGTTTGTGCTAATATCAATCCCGAGTAACCGAAAATGGCATCAAGTATTACAATTGCCGGTATGAACACAAAGCCCTGCCTGCAAAGTGACAACACCAAAGACAGTATGCTTTTTCCTGTCGCCTGCATGGTAGACATAACAAGGAACAACAAACCGAGCAGTGGGGCAGACAATACTTGTAGCCTAAGAATGGTTACACCGAGCGAAATAACTTCGGGATCGTCTATGAAAGAGCCGATTATCGGCTCGGCAAATAGGGAGAAGACTATCAAAAAAACAACTCCTAAGACAACTGTAATTTTAAGGGTATAGACGACGGCTTGCTTCAGTCGGGTGTAATTTTTTGCCCCGAAAGAATACCCGACAAGCGGTTGCGAACCCATTGTGAGCCCTAAGAATATCATGACGAACATGGTTGAAACCTTCATGGCTATGCCCATTGCAGCAACGGGGTCGTTGCCGTATTCTGCCAAAAACACGTTGTAAAAGATGAAGGCGATGCTCATAAGCAAATTGCTTAAAGATGCCGGAACACCAATGGCCATAACGCCTTTACAAACCCCGTTTTTTCCACTAAAATCTTTTAGACGAATAGAGAGATTGCTCTTTTTTGACCGAGATATGATTGTTATTAAGAAAACGGCGGAAACAACATTTGCTATTGAAGTTGCTATTGCCGCACCAACGGCACCCATGTCGAAAACAAAGATAAATACAGGGTCAAGTGCAATGTTTATGACCGTTCCGATTATCATGCTCAGCATGGCGCCTTTTGCATTGCCTTCACTTCGCACAATATAGGTCATGGAGGTTGAGAGCACTATGAACGGTGCACCGATTGCAATGTAGGTCAGGTAGCCTTCAACATAAGGCGCGGTCGCTTCATTTGCGCCTGCCATTCTTGCCAAATCGGGCATGAATAATAGGAAAACAATACAGACAATGACTCCGGTGGTTAATGAGCAGTAAAAAGCAAAACTGCTGGTGTTTGCCACCTTGTCAAGTTTTTTTGCGCCCAGTAATCGAGATATGAGAGAGCTTGCGCCAATCCCAAATAGGTTGCCTGCCGCTATAAGTATGAAGAACACGGGCATGGCGAGTGAAACGGCTGCCACTTGGTTAGGATCTCCCGTTTGTCCTACGAAAAATGTGTCTACCAAGTTGTATAAAACGGTAACTATCATGCCGATAACAGTGGGAATGGCAAGTTGCCATACCGCTTTTTTAACCGGCGAATTTTCAAATATTTCTT
>CAYJNC010000321.1:0-2629 GCA_964371185.1 uncultured Christensenellaceae bacterium | reverse complement strand
TGCACTTTTGTGCCCTTTCAATCAACAATTCCGACATATTCAGCCTTTTTCCCCCTCGTTAATATACCTTGCAATTTCCATTGCATAATATGTTATCAAAATGTTTGCACCTGCCCTAAACATAGAGACGGCACTTTCGCAAATCATGCTTTTTTCGTCTACATAACCCATTTTTGCCGTCGCCTTTATCATGGCATACTCACCGCTGACACTGTATGCCGCCACCGGCAAATCTACCTCTTGCGCCACCCGATAAATGACATCTAAGTACGAAAGCGCAGGCTTGACCATCACAATGTCCGCACCCTCATAAACGTCTATCAACGCTTCTTTAACGCCTTCTTTGGCATTATGATAATCCATCTGATACCCTTTTCTGTCAAAAAGTGAAGGGGCAGAATCTGCCGCCTCACGAAAAGGTCCGTAGAATGCAGACGCATATTTTGCGGCATAAGACATAATAGGTATGTTGCAATATCCATTTTCGTCAAGCGTATTACGAATTGCCAAAACCCTTCCGTCCATCATATCAGAAGGCGCAACCATGTCGGCACCCGCCACAACATGAGAAAGAGCTATCTTACCTAAATATGCAAGCGTTTCGTCGTTTAGCACCTCTTTGTCGCCGAGTATGCCACAATGGCCGTGAGAAGTGTATTCACACATGCAAACATCTGTTATCAGATACATATTCGGCACTTCTTTTTTTGCAATCTTCAATGCACGCTGAACAATTCCATTTTCGTCAAACCCCGACGAACCCACCGTGTCTTTTTCGTTCGGTATGCCAAAAAGCATTACGCTCGTCACACCACAAGAATAGACTTCCTCTAAAGCCGATTTAAAATCGTCTAAACTATACCTAAACTGCCCCGGCATAGATGCAATTTCTTCGGTTTTTCCTTCCGTCACAAACATCGGATAAATCAAACTGTCTGCACTGAGCCGTGTTTCTCTGCATAAACTTCTAATATTTTTCGTGCCTCTCAACCTTCTTGGACGTACTATCATATTTTCACCTCGCCGCTTATCTCTAAAACTTTTTCTACTAAAGAATCTATGGTTGCGCTTTTTGCAACATAGGTTTTCATGCCATGTTTTTGCGCTTCGTTGTTCGTTTGCTCGCCAATACAGACGGCTTTTCCCATAAAACCGTCTCCCATAATGTTGCAAAATCCCTTAACAGATGAAGCACTCGTAAACACCGCAATGTCTTCCTCGTGTGTTTCAATTGCCTCCACTTGTTGTTTTATCGTCTCGTATGCGCAATAACTTTTTATCTGCGCACCCCTTTTTATAAGTTCTTGCTCACATTCCGTCTCTTTTTCCTTCGGGGTGAAAATCGCAATTTTTTCTCCCGATAAAAAAGGTAATCCTTGCCCTAAAGCCTTTGCACAATATGTTTTAGGCATATAATCCGCAACCACACCGTGCTTTAAAATGGCATTTGCCGTCCCTTGCCCTACCACGCCGATTTTAACTTTGTAAAGCTTTCGTATGTCTGTTTTGCTCCGCTCAAGAGCCTCGAAAAGCGATTGCACAGCACTAATACTCGTGAATAAAACCCAGTCGCTCTTTGCAATTTCGTCAAGATAAGGCGAAACATCTGCGTTTTTTGTTTCGATTGTGGGCAGGCTCAACACCGTAGCGCCCAACTCTTGCAATTTTTCTGTGATGATAGACGCCTTGTCTTTAGGACGAGTCACAATCACCCGAGTTTGTCCAAGCGGCCGTTTTTCCGCCCAACCGAATTTTTCACCGAGCGCACACACTTTTCCCACCAAAATTATTCCCGGGAATCCCACATTTTGCTCTTTAGCCTTAGCCGCCAAATCAGAAACTTTCCCGATAACCTTTCTTTGCAAGTGCGATGTACCTTTTTCAATTATGGCCGCAGGCATATCCGCTTGCATTCCGGCACAAATCAAACCGTTGCAAATTTCTTCAACTCTTGCAACGCCCATCATAAATACGAGCGTGGCATTTTTAAGTGCCACCAAACTTGCATAATCTATCTTTTCTGCTTCGCCTTGTTTGCGATGTGCTGTAATAATATGCAACTCGCAGGCAAATTCCCTGTGGGTAACCGGTATTCCCGAATATGCCGGCACAGAAATTGCCGACGTGACCCCCGGAACAACCTCAAACTCTATGCCGTTTGCAAAAAGAAGTTCTAATTCTTCTCCCCCCCGACCAAACAAAAACGGGTCTCCCCCTTTTAACCGCACCACTCTTTTTCCTAAAAGAGCCTTTTTAAGCAAGAGTTCGTTTATTTTTTCTTGGCTTAGCGCATGATTGCCCGATTGCTTTCCGACATAAATTTTTTCCGCATTTTGCGGTAGGCTAATGCCTTGCCCCACCAGCGCATCATAAACAACAACATCAGCCGCATCCAGCACACGTTGCCCTTTTATTGTCATGAGGCCGGCGTCTCCCGGGCCTGCCCCCACCAGCCAAACTTTACCTCTCATAACACTATCCTCTCTGCCAACTGCTCTCCTAATTTTTTCGCAAAACGAACTTCCCCGTTAATTGTTTTAACCCTGCATTCACCTTCATGCTCGAAAAAACCTCTCAACAAAATCTCTTCTCCTACAACGCTCGCATAAGCGCCCACCGGCTCGGAACA
>CAYJNC010000320.1:0-2634 GCA_964371185.1 uncultured Christensenellaceae bacterium | reverse complement strand
AAAAGAGTGGTTGTAATAATTCTTGCGGTTGCAATGGTAATGTCGTTAATACCTGCGGTAGCATTTGCGCAAACAACGGTAGAAATTACAGCTTATTCTTTTGTTCAACCGGAAAACGAAACTCAGAGTTTTGATGTGGGGGCAACGCAAACACCGGTTTTGCCAAGCAAAATCAATGCAACGGTAACAACCACCTCAACACCGGAAGGTGAATCGGAACCTAAAATAACAACCGAACAAAAGGAATTGGATGTTACTTGGAGTTTGCCTGCGGGTGAAACTTTTTCGACAACAAACGAAAAAACATTCACATACACGGGGGCGGTTACAACGGCAGATTATGCGGTGGGGGCAGATGTTGTTTCACCCACTATTACGGTAAATGTGTTAAACTCAACACCTGATAAACAGCCGGACGAAAACAATACACCCAAAATTACAATTGAAATTACAGCATACACTTTAGATAAAGATATATCTCCTCAAAGTATTGAACTCGATTCGGATAAAAAACCGGTTTTACCCGGCAAGATAAATGCGACGGTTACAACAACGGTAGCATCGGGCAATGCAGAGCCTAAGATTACGTCCGAACAAAAAGAATTGGACGTTACATGGAATTTGCCGGAGGGTGAAACATTTTCAACAACAAGCGCAAAAACATATACATATACGGGTACGATTGCCGGGTATACGATGGGTGCAGATGTAGCGCTCCCGGAAATTTCGGTTGAAGTGGTAGCGTCTTCTTTGCCCGTACCGCAAAACGCACCTCAGCCGAGGATAGCGTACCCCACTTGGGAAGCGGCGGGAAATGCGGCACAAATGTCACCCGATTTGGTTGAGGCAAATCGGCGAGATTATACCCTTTATTCTATGAACGGTCCGGATAAAGTGTATGTAGCTGACTTAGGCAGTGCTACTTTTATAGAGATACACACGGCACTCGGCTTTGCATGGTTTGCAAATCAGTCGGTCGGAAAAAATATGCAAAACAAAACAATTACACTAACAAACGATATAAATTTAGCACCAACAACCCCGATAGTTACCGGATACACCGGCACGGGCAATGTTATGGCAGACACGGTAAACGACACAAATACATGGTTGCCTATTGGAACAACTGCATCTGCATCGGGCTCTTCATATGGATCGTTTTCGGGTGTGTTTGACGGTGGCGGGCATACGATTAGCGGAGTATATATTAATGCAAGCGCACAATTGGTAGACTATGGCTTGACATATATAGGGCTTTTCGGAGAAGTACGAGAAAGCAACAGCGGAAGCAAAGGACAGATAAAAAATTTAACGGTAGCAAATTCACATTATAAAAATAGTGGAACGCCGAAATTGAACAGCATTAGGGCTATTGGTGGTATAACGGCTTTAAATGAATGGGGAGGAACTGTCGCAGGTTGTACGTTTGCGGGTGCAATTGAAGCCACAAATGTAACGAATATCGGTGGAATAGTCGGTTCAAATAACGTTACCACTGCTACTATAACAAATTGTACAAACTCGGGGACAATAAAAGGAAATGTCAGTGTGGGAGGAATAGCCGGAGACAATTTAGGAAGTGTTACCGGTTGTCAAAATACGGCTTCGGGTACAATAAGCGGAACCGGCAGTGTGGGCGGCATTGTCGGAAATAACTCAGATACAGGAGTTGTGGGCGGTGCTACGGCTGCCCTTAAAAACACAAATAATGGAAAAGTTAGCGGAACAACTTCGATAGGCGGCATTGCCGGCGGTAATTCCGGAAATATACAAGGGAATGAAAATAATGGTGCTGTTAGCGGAACTAATTTTATCGGCGGAATAGTCGGAACTAATTCGGGAAATGTAATAAGCAATATAAACGAGGTTGTGGGCACTGTTACAAGTACCGGTACCGGAAACGGACAAGCAGGCGGAATAGTCGGAACTAATTCGGGAAATGTAGGCGGAGATACCGACATAAGTGCAAACCAAAACAAGGCTGTTGTAAAAGGAAATTTCTATATCGGCGGCGTAGTGGGGTTTAATGCTAATACAGTAAAAAACAATTCTAATTCGGGTGCGGTAACGGCAGAGGGCGCTGATAAGGGTGCAATCGGCGGAATAGTCGGCTCAAACAGAAATTCAATAGAGGGTAATGTTGTAAATGACGGTAAAGTTACAGGAGTATATTACATAGGCGGAATAGCAGGGGAAAATTTTGGGAATATTAATGCAACTGCCGTAAACAACGGTTCTGTCAGCGGAACAAGGATGCTGGGTGGAATAGTCGGTTTAAATGGTTTGGAGACAGACACATCTCTTCGGATAATCGGCGGTGACATAACAAACACAGGTGATGTTACCGGTACAGAGCATTATATTGGTGGCATAGTTGGAAAGGCTTTTAACGGGACAATATCAAATTGTAAAAATGAGGGTACTGTTAAGGGTGTTAATTTTGTGGCCGGTGTGGTGGCAGATATATCAAAAGGGACTATTTCAGACAGTGAAAACAATGGTTCTGTCAGCGGAGCTATAATTGTAGGGGGAGTTTGTGCTAATTTGGCTACCGGAACAAGTGTCCGTTCGAGTGTAAACAAAAACAGTGTTACCGCAAAAGGATTTGTAGGTGGAATAGTAGGTGCAAACTAT
>CAYJNC010000319.1:0-2640 GCA_964371185.1 uncultured Christensenellaceae bacterium | reverse complement strand
TTTGAAATATTGGAGGAAATTGTATGAGTACGGTAATAGGTGTAAGGTTTTCCGAAGTGGGAAAAGTATACTATTTTAGCCCGGGTAAAGTTGTTGTTAGTGCCGGCGATAAAGTCATTGTTGAGACTGCAAGAGGAATAGAGCTTGGAGATGTGGTTTTAGGCGCAAGAGAAGTGCCCGAGAAAAAAATTGTTAAACCACTTAAAAAAGTTATAAAGAAGGCAGACGAATCCGACATAAAGAAAGCGGAAAAGAACGCTAAGAAAGAGGCGGAAGCGTTTGTGGTTTGCGAAGAGAAAATTGCGAAAAATTCGCTTGATATGAAGTTGATAGACGTTGAATACACTTTCGACGGCGGAAAAATTGTATTTTATTTCACCGCAGAAGGAAGGGTTGATTTCCGTGAGTTGGTTAAGGATTTGGCCTCTGTGTTTAGGACACGTATAGAGCTTAGGCAGATAGGCGTTCGGGACGAAGCGAAAAAAATAGGCGGACTTGGGCCTTGCGGACGCCCGGCTTGTTGCAATTCGTTTTTAGGAGATTTTCAACCGGTTTCCATAAAAATGGCAAAAGAGCAAAACCTTTCTTTGTCGCCAACAAAAATAAGCGGTCTATGCGGAAGGCTCATGTGTTGTTTGAGCTATGAGTATGACCATTATAAGGATATGAGAAGAAGAATGCCCGATTACGGAACAACGATAAAAACTGCCGATGGAGAGGCGGAAGTTTTTGAAACGAATGTGTTGACGGGAAAGATTAAGGCAAAATTTGCATTGCCCGACGGTTCTTTTGATGCAAAAACCTACGATTTATCCGAAGTTAAGTTTAAGAGTAGGAAAAAGCGTGTTAAAGAAGAGGTGGAAGTTGTTGTCGACGAAGAAATAAAATCTTTGTTAGACGAATAAAATTGTTGCATTTTAAAGTAATAATGGTAAAATAAAAATAAGTTCGTATTAGGCGAACAAAATTTTGGAGGTGAAAGATATGGCTTATAAAATTTCAGATGAATGTATCTCTTGTGGTTCTTGCGAGGCAGATTGCCCGGTAGAAGCAATTTCAGAGGGTGATACACAATACGTAATCAATGCTGATACATGTATAGATTGCGGTGCTTGTGCAGATTCATGTCCTGTTGATGCAATTGCTCAGTAATAGCGTCGAGATTTGCAAATGTAAATTAAAACAAAAAGAAATCCGCTTGTTCGGATTTCTTTTTTGTAGAGGACAGCTTGTTTTGATACACAGATAGATATGGGTAGTGAGATGGAAAGAATAGACGATTTACAATACAAAGGATTTAAATTAATTCAAGACACCGATTTGTTTTGCTTTGGCACAGATGCGGTTTTGTTGGCGCATTTTGCAAAGGTGCAAAAAAACGCAAGAGTGGTTGACTTGGGCACGGGTACGGGTATTATTACGGTATTGATGTATTCGAGACAACAAAATGCAAAATACACAATGGTAGAAATACAAAAACCACTGTTTGAGATAGCAAAAAGAAACATAGAGCTAAATAATATGGAGAATAATGTTAACATTATACATGGTGACATTAAAGAAGTATATGAAGTTTTAGGAGGAGGGTTTGATGTTGTTGTAACTAACCCACCCTATGAAAAAGCATTGGAGGGGGAAGCACGAAGCGGGGAAAGCCATTTAATAGCAAGGAAAGAAGTGTGTGTTGATTTTAATGAAATTTGTGTTTGTGCAAAACGTTTGTTAAAATCTAAAGGAAAGTTTTATTTTATTCATAAGGCTAACAGATTGGCAGAGCTTTTTTATACGTTAAAATGCAACAACTTAGAGCCGAAAATGCTAAGAATGGTGCAGGCAAAAGATGGTGCGCCGCCAAAATACGTGCTTGTTTGTGCGCAAAAAGATGCAAAAGAAGGAATTGTCATATTGCCGTCGCTTACTATGTTTGATGCGGACGGGAATGAAACGCAAGCGGTTAGGGACATATATTGTAGAGGGGAAGCATGAAACAAGGAAAATTATTTATAGTAGCTACACCTATCGGAAATTTGGGAGACATTACTTTTCGGGCGATAGAAGTTTTGAAGGAAGTGGATTTTGTTGCGGCAGAAGACACAAGGCGAACGATAAAATTGCTTAACCATTATGACATAAAAAAACCGTTGGTAAGTTTTCACGAATATACAAAAAAAGAGAAACTGAATGAAGTGGTCATGAGGATGAAAAACGGTGAAGATTGTGCGCTGGTTTCAGATGCCGGCACACCGATAATTTCCGATCCGGGTTATCTGTTGGTCAGAGAATGTGTTGATAACGGCATAGAAATCGAAAGTTTGCCGGGGTCTTGTGCGGCAATCAGCGCTATTACGTTGAGCGCAACCGATTGCAGAAGGTTTTTATTTGCCGGTTTTTTATCTTCTAAAAAAGGCGAACGTCAAAAAGAAATAAAAGAACTTAGCGGTGCAAATGTGCCGGTAGTGTGTTACGAGAGCCCGATGCGTGTGAAAAACACAATAGCGGATATTTGCGAAATTTTAGGGGAAGAAACTTTTTTATGTGTGGCTCGAGAGTTAACAAAAGTGTATGAAGAAGTTTTACGAGGAAGTGCAAAAGAGGTATATGAGGAGCTACATAGCAGGCAAAGCATAAAAGGTGAATTTG
>CAYJNC010000318.1:0-2641 GCA_964371185.1 uncultured Christensenellaceae bacterium | reverse complement strand
CGTTATGTTGCAAAACATCATCCTTTCACTTCACCCATGGACGAAGACATAGACAAAGTTGAAAGTGCTCCGCAGGAGGCTCGTGCCAAGGCATACGACATAGTACTGAACGGAAATGAAATCGGCGGCGGCAGCATAAGAATTCATAGTACCGAATTGCAAGAAAAAATGTTCAAGGCACTCGGTTTCTCGCACGAAGAGGCGTGGGAACGTTTCGGTTTCTTGTTAGAAGCCTTAGAATACGGCACACCACCGCACGGCGGACTCGCTTACGGTTTAGATCGTTTGGCAATGATAATGGCAGGCGTAGACTCTATCAGAGACGTGATAGCCTTCCCGAAAGTGCAAAATGCTTCGGACCTTATGTCAAAAGCACCTTCCGAGGTAGACAACAAACAGTTGCGTGAGTTGCACATACAAGTGCGCGAACCCAAAAAAGCTTAACCAACCAACCGAGAGCATCTTATGAGAATGCCGGAGGCAACTTTATCGGTTGAGCAGAGTAGTTTGAAATAATAAAGATATAAAATCTTTTGGCGTGACCAAAAGAAAGAATTATAGAATGAATTAGGCGGTAGATTTGCAAACAATTGGAATATACCGCCCATAAGTTTTTAGTATGAAAGGGGTTACACGCATGAAAGAAACCGGAAAAGTGGTTGAAATAGAGCAAGAAACGGCTTATGTATTTTTCAACAGAACGTCTATGTGTGCAAAATGCGGGGCGTGCGGCATGACCGCAGGCCAAAACAGTGTTACAGTTCCGGCAAAAAACACATTAAATGCAAAAATCGGTGATCACGTAGAATTAGAATTTACTTCTAAAAATGCGTTGACATCTTCTCTGATCGGCTATATTTTTCCGCTGATTATGCTTTTTTTCGGAATGTGGATAGGCTACAGCGTGCCACAAACTATCTTCCCGATAAACGACGTTTTTGCCGCTTTATTGGGTGTTATATTTGCATTTGGCGCATTCTTCATATTGAAACTGTTAAACCCTGTTTTACAAAAGAAATTTGCAAATGTGTATACCATGGTTAAAATAAAAGACGAATAAGGCTACATAGGAGTTATAATGTATTTAAAACGGATAGAGCTCGGTGGGTTTAAGTCTTTTCCGAATAAAAAAGAAATAATTATAAATCGTGGAATAACCGGCGTGGTAGGGCCAAACGGCAGCGGAAAAAGCAACATTGCAGACGCTTTGCGTTGGGTTTTAGGCGAGCAAAGTTCAAAAAATTTGCGCGGAACAACCATGCAAGATGTTATATTTAACGGAACCCAGAACCGCACAAAGAAAAGTTATTGTGCGGTATCTCTTGTTTTTGATAATACGGACAGTCGGATAGATTCCGAATTTAGCGAAATAAGCGTTACTCGCAAGATGTTTCGTTCGGGAGAAAGCGAATATTTAATCAACAATGTCGAATGCCGCCTAAAAGACATATTAGAACTTTTTCGAGACACGGGAATAGGAAAAGAAGGTTATTCTATTATCGGTCAAGGGCGGATAGACGAAATTCTCACGAGCAAGGCAATAGCACGAAGAAAGGTTTTTGAAGAGGCTGCCGGTATTATGAAATATCGGGTACGAAAAGAAGAGGCAGAGCGAAATCTTCAAAAAACAAAAGATAATATTGTTCGCTTAGACGACATTTTAAAAGAATTGGAAATTCAGGTAGGTCCGCTTGAAAAGCAGATGATGCAGGCAAAAGAGTTTTTTTCGTTGAGAGACACTTTAAAAGAACTTGAAATCAATTTATTTTTGCATAAATACGAAAAAGCCAATGAGCGTATTGCCTTTTTAAACAAACAAGTCAAAGACTGTGAAGATGATTATGAAAAGACGGTTCAAACGGCAAACGTGTTGGCTAAGGAAGTAGTTTTAACAAAGCAAAAGTTGCAAACCGTTGAGCAAGAAATAGAAGTGCATCATCGGAAGGCGGCCGAATTTATTCAGCAACAAGAAAAGTTGAAGGGTTCGCTGGCACTTGTCGAAGAAAAAGAAAAGAACCATAGTGCGCAAATTGTTAAAAATGAGGCGAAGGTAGCAGAGTGTGACATCTTAATCGCCGAACAAACACAAAAAATAAACGAGTATAATTGCGAAATGGAAGAGATTAATTCGCAAATAGACACAATGTATGGGCAAATTTTAGAAATGAAAGAGCAATCGGAGGAGTTTTTAAAAGGTGCGGAAGACATTGTTAAACAAATAGCAGAGGCAAGGCAAACAGCAGAACAAAGCAGAAATGCGTTGCAATCTTTTGAAATGGAACACAACGAAAAAGATTTGCGTAAGAAAATGATTCAAGAGCAAACCTCTGCAATTAAGAATAAAAAAGAAGAGCAAGAAGAGCAAGGTAAGCAGCTTGCTCAAATGGAAGCAGAATTAAAGGCTAGAAATGAATCGGTAGAGAAAAAGACGGCAGATTTACGCAACCAAACAAACGAGGTTGCGCAGAGTTTGTTTGAGATTGCCGAACAAAAAAATAAATATGCGCAAAAAGTTTTGGAGTTGCAAAAAAAAGTTTCCGAGGAAAAATCTCGATATAAATTATTGTCTGAGATGCGAGAAGACTACGAAGGTTATTTTGACAGCGTGAAATCTTTGTTTTCTCATGCAAGGCAAGCACCG
>CAYJNC010000317.1:0-2650 GCA_964371185.1 uncultured Christensenellaceae bacterium | reverse complement strand
CTTTTTTGGAACATATGAAGACGTATTGACGGTTAGCGGCGGTGGCGAAACTATTACAAATAATTTATCTGTAGAAATAAAGCCAACCGTAACATATGTTATGGGTACAGGGGCGGCAGACCAAACCACATTGGTGGATGTGAATTCTAATTTAGCGCTTGTAAACCCGACAGACATGGGTGTTACTGCACCGCCTGCAACCCCGAACTTTGTAGGGTGGGCGCAAAGCGATGAACAAACATCCGGGTTATTACAGTCGGGAAACAGTTTAACCATTAAAGATGATACGACTTTGTGGGCGAAATGGGCAGCAGATACATATACCGTTTCGTTTGTGGACGAGAATAATAATAAAGTTTACGATGATATATTAGTGGCTAATGGTTCGGAAATTATCCTGCCGATTGAAATTAATAGACCTGCGAAGATAGCTACTTTTCACTGGATAGATGTAAACAATAATGATAATATTTATAGTGCCGGTGACAAATACACACCAACCGCCGATACGGTCTTAATGACATCATGGTCAGACGTTAAGTATACGGTTACGTTTGATTACAACTTAACCGGTGTGAGTCCGATAGAGATATCTGCGCCGGTAGGTAATAGTATTGTTATCCCGGCATTAGCTTATAATAATACAGTCGGTTGGAGGAGCGCCGGTGGTACTGCATACAATCCCAATGATGTATATATACCCACAATGGACGAGGAATTTAATGCAATATGGGACCAAGAAGCTAATTTGTGCACAGTCTTATCCCTGTTCGGAGAGGGGCAAGAGGCAGACACATTGCGAAAATACCGAGACGATGTGTTGTCGCAAAGTGAAATTGGGCAATATTTAACAGAAAAATACTATGAACTAAGCCCCAATATTATTGCCGCAATGGAAGAAAACCCTTTGTTTGAAAACATGGTGAGGTTTAATATAAGTTTGTTTGCAAATATGATTTAAAAATATGATTTGAAGTTTTTAAGGTATGGGTACAGGAAAAATTGCTCATACGGGAAGGAAGAATATGAAAAAATTAAGATTAATTGCTTTGCTGTTGGTGGTTGTGGTGATGTGCTTGTCTTTTCCTCTGACAGCCTCGGCCGGTAGCATAGATGACATGACGACTGCTATGAAAAATGCAGGTTCACCCCAATATTATGTGAACTTGTTTACAAACTTCCTGCGTTCGCAAAATCCGACAAGTGCGCAGATAGATCAACTAATAGGATATGTGAACAGTGTTTCGGGCGTTATAGCCGGAAGAGACCCATATTCTCTTTCTCAACCCGAACAATTGGCAGTGTTGCAACTGGGAATAGATGCCGCGCAGGTTTTAGGCCTAACGATGACATATCAATTTAAGACGGATGGCCCGGGTGCTATGATAGTAATTTGGGACACCGGCACACCCGTTCTTCAATTCGGAACAAGAGACACTGGAATTGTTCAAACAGGGTATGTTGATGCAAGGCTTATTATAATACCCATATTAATGGCGGCCGCCGCAATTTTTGTTGTGTTTTCCATACGCAAGAAAAATCGTGTGGGGGCATAGAAATAAAATCGAACTAAATTAATTGTAATATATGCCGCTGTATGAATGTATATGGCGGCATATATGTTTTTATTATGGATTTTCCGATTTGTTGTTTTAATAAAAGACGACAAATTTTTTTATATTGTAATTATACAACGGTACTATACGCTTGACAAATATTTATATGCGTGATAATATAACAATAATTATATAAGTATAATTATGTAATTGATATTACTAAAATTGATGATTGTATATTTATGAATAAGAAAAGGAGAGCGGAAATGGAATATAAAACAAAGGGTGTATGTTCTAGGAAAATTACGTATGAATTGGAAGGAACAAAGATAAAATCTGTTAAATTCAAGGGTGGTTGCCCGGGAAATTTGTTTGGGATCGGCAAAATTGTTGTGGGAATGGAAATGGCCGATGTTATAGACAAGTTTAGCGGTGTTAAATGCGGATTGAAATCTACATCGTGTCCCGACCAGCTTGCAAAGGCATTGTCTGAGGGGATAAAAAAAGCAAATTAGGGGGAATGCAAATGAGAGAAAAGTTTTCTAAACTTGTTGATGATTTGAGTTATACTTTTGCGCTTGCGGAAATCAGAATCAAGAATGAATTGAAAGATGATTTGAGCCTAAACACATCTTTTTATCAGAGGATAATTTGCAAAGAACCGGGTAGGCATACAATTTCAAGCATTGCTAAATTGTTATCGGTGAAAACAACGGCTGTTACGCAGAAAGTTAATGAACTTGAAAGCAAGAATTATGTTGTACGCAAACAAAGCGACAGCGATAAGAGAATTTCTTATCTTTGTGGGGCAGGCAAATTTTGCCCGTCTCAGGAAGCGTTTGAGAAAAGAAACAAACAAGTGTTTTCTATGCTGCAAGAAGTATATTCGCCGGAGGAATTGGCAAAGTTTTTGGAAATATTAGAAAAAACAAATGCCCTCTTTGCTGCATATGATGCGAGGGGCGAGGAATAGGGTGTGTTGGGCGAAAACAATGTTAGTTTAAATCAAGCCCCATTTGCGGGTCCGTGAATAAAAGTCGGGTCTGTGAATAAAAGTCTGTAAAAGCGGATTTTCTATGATAAGTTTTAAGAGT
>CAYJNC010000316.1:0-2652 GCA_964371185.1 uncultured Christensenellaceae bacterium | reverse complement strand
TCGTAAGTGTCGTATTACTTCGCTACCGCTCGTACTACTCGCATACTCACCGAATAACTTGGCTCTCCTTCTAAGGAGAGCTGTCACGAAGTGACTGAGAGGTCACGACTTCGCTCCTCCTCGCACTGCGAGCGCTCGTCTCCATTTCCTTGCGAGGTTTGGAGCAGAGCTCCAAGGTCTTTGAACTTATTTTTGTCTACACCTTTTCTGCCTCCTCGTATTTATTTAATATATAAAAGCATCTTTGCAAAATGCTTTTATTACATTTTCTAATTTTTTTTACCAATTTAACCTATTAACACACCGCATTGCAGAAAATACTAACTTATGTTATCCTTTCTAAAATCATCAATTAAGGAATATATTTTTTTATGACTGCGTTACCTACTACGAAATCGAAGTTTTCTCTTACTTCTAATCAATTAAAGATAATTGCAATAGCCGTAATGTTTTTAGACCATTTTGTTGTGCTGTTTTTAGGACACGACACGCCTCTTGCCATGGCATTACGTATACCCGGCAGGTTGGCCGCTCCTATTTTTTGCTTTTTAATTGCCGAAGGATTTCATCATACTTCTAATCCTACTCAATATTTGAAACGGCTGTTAATTTTCGCCGCAATTTCACACGTACCATATATTTTATGTTTTGGTTACTTCCCCGACCCTTCCGCCTTTGCCTACGGCTTTTTTAGTGCCACCAGCATAATGTGGCCTCTTTCGTTAGGGTTAGTCGCCCTGCTTGTAATGAAAAACAACAAAACACACGTTTTTCTACGCATATTAGTATTGTTTATTTGTTGCGTGTTAGCATATACCGCCAACTGGAATTATATTGCCGTTTTATGGGTGTTTGCATTTGGATTATTTTACGGAAACAAAAAACATCAGCTTTTGGCATTTAGTGCCGTAGGAATCCTACATCTTATTGTTACCGCCATCAATTTTGGCGTATACCACGATACTATTCCTCACTATTATCAATTAGCTATCTTTTTAGCCATACCGCTGTTGCTTTTATATAACGGTAAGAGGGGGAGAAAATCAAAAGCACTTACTTGGTTTTTCTATTTATCTTACCCCCTACATATGTTGATTTTATGGGTATTGGTAACGTTTACAACACTGCCGTCGTTATTTAATTAAAGTATTTAGCCATTAATATAAGGAGCACTTAATGAAATCGGTTTTTCTCATAATTCTATGTCTTTTCTTGCTGACCGGCTGTTCGGCAATTTTTAATACGGTAGATGAAGTTCAAGCATCTACTTCTTTTTCGTCTGAACAGACAATAATAACCAACACTCCCGTTCCTTCGCCCTCTCCTACTCCGTCGCCTACACCTCATTTGTTGACCATACCGGCAGATAATACCGAAATTTTCGAACTGCCTGTTATAGGCGCTTGCGGATACACAGTTTCTGAAATGCCACTTTTAGACTCGGTTTCGGGCAATACAATTTCAACACTTCCGTCGGGCACACCTTTTTTCATCCTTGATGAAAACGACAATTATTGGCAAATAGAAACAATGGACGGAACTTCCGGTTGGGTAGACAACGCTTTTTGTATGATTAACCTGCCCGATGTTTTGCCTTCTATTGTTTACGATAACACAAACTCATATTCTTCTGTATTAAAATCTTCCGGGTATGATATTCCAGACGTTACCGGCGAAGCTTTGTATACCGTACCCGGCTATAACATCAGGTTAGGAAAAGAAGTTGCAACCGTACCTGTGCTCTACACCACCGCAAAAAAAATTGCACAGGTGCAAAAAAATGCTCTTTCGCAGGGAAATTGTTTAATTATTTACGAAGCATACCGCCCACACGAAACACAACAACTTATTCATGAATCTCTATCCGCTTTGGTAGCAGAAAACGCAGAAGTTACCGCCGGCATAGCCGTTCCCCCTTGGGACATCGGCTCTTTTATCCACCCAAGCATTTCCAATCATCAAAAAGGGTTTGCCGTAGATGTCAGTTTAGGTAAGATAGAAAGCGTAGAAGATATCCAAATCGGCGAATATGTTTATCATGAAATTACCGCCACCGAATACAGTATGCCTTCACCTATTCATGAATTAAGCACAAGGGCAGTTACTTATAACGAACCTATTTCGCAAACTGCGATAACAACTATGGAGTCGCCGGAATTGTCCGAAGGTATGAAAAACAACCCCTATGCAATAACTCTTCAAGATTATTGTATACAAGCAGGCCTTACACCTATTTCTTCCGAATGGTGGCATTTTAACGACCTTGATGCAAGAGAAGAAACCCTTACAAACCCGGGTGTAGGCGATTTTTTCATCACCAATTGTTTAAGCCAACCACTTAATTAATACAATACATTTTTTACCCCTATTAATTAATTGCTTTTTTTATACCCTCAACAATATTTATAAGAACACGATTCAATATAAAAATCAGCTCGAAAACTATTATTTTAATTTGAACAACGCCAAAAGCCTCATCCTCACAAACTCCACTCTACTCCATTTCCACCTAACGGCAAAAATGCCGTCCGTTCCGTTGCTCGCCTGCTCTGTCATGATTTTTCTTGATGAGCGCCGCAATAAACGCCGCTATGTGCTGTGCATTCCTGACCGCATCTTTCATCACCCGAACGCTCGCCTCTACTCCTTGAA
>CAYJNC010000315.1:0-2656 GCA_964371185.1 uncultured Christensenellaceae bacterium | reverse complement strand
AAAGCTTCCAAATCTATCCCGATTAAATCATCTAAGCAACTAACTTATATAAACATCGCCTTGGGTTTTCTTTTCAACCGAATAAAAAGCTCATCTACAGCCTCTGCTATTGTATTGTCGTAACCTTCAATAACATCTTCTTGAGTCACATATAAATAAGATAATTTATCTTTAAATCCTTGTTGAATAGCGCCGATTGCACCATGTCTGCCGCATGCAAACGGGCAAACAAACAACAAATAACTTTCGGGAACCAAAGCTGCTACTCGAACAATCCCCCAGTCACCATGGCTCGGAGATGTATATGTAAACGTTTTTTCAAATGCTTTTTCCATATTCTTCACCTCATGCAAGTCCGCATATTCTTTCTACAGTTTTTGCAAGTTCTCTGTAATCGTCGGCGATATCACAATCGGGAAATGCTTCTATAACCGTTTGCTTTTTGTCTTCCGCTTTTTGCACCCAACCACTACGCCTGATTTTTGCAATAATATCCGTGTTTATTTCCTTTGCCGCCTTTGCAACAAGTTCTTCTTCGTTTTCTATCATACGAGAGTTAAGTATTAACCCCGAATTTTTTGCATACCCTCTGCCCTGAAAATTTTCTACCGCCCTCGCAATGTTTGCCGCCGCAAACAAAGACATCATCTCTCCCGATGACACCATGAAAACATGGTCGGCATACCCTTTCCTTAAAGGCATTGCAAAGCCACCACAGACAACATCTCCTAAAACATCGTAGAACACAATGTCCGGCTTATATATTTCATATGCATTAAGCTCTTCTAATTTATTGAAAGTTGCAATTATACCAAGCCCCGCACAACCAATCCCCGGTGTCGGCCCCCCTGCTTCAACACAGACTATATCGTTAAATCCTTCAACAACAATGTCTGATAATTCTATGTCCTCGCCATTTTCTCTCATGCAATCAAGCACCGTGCACAAATCTTTTTTTTGCAACAAGTTCTTTGTAGAGTCTGCCTTCGGATCACACCCTATTTGCATCACTTTGTATTTTTCCGACAACGCCGCAGTTAAATTTGAAGTGGTAGTAGATTTTCCTATTCCACCTTTTCCGTAAATTGCAATTTTTATCATTTATTTACCTTTCTTGTGCCTATACTTTTTAGATTTCTCAGTCAATATAGTATCGTTAGTTTATGCTAACTTATTTAGTTAGCTATTGCTAACAATATGAGTATAGGTTATAATATATTTTGTGTCAAGCATTTTTACATGTCGCACAGCATAAATGTTCGGGCGTAAAACAAATTGATATTCAGCAAAAGGAGTATATTTATGGAAGATAATATTTTAACCGGAGTAGAAGACACCCTTTTCATACCGCTGAACGCTCGAATAGAAATCTCTAAAAGATTCCCTCAATATTTTTATGACGAAAAAGCATTAAGCATAAGTAATCAACTGCATCTAGAAACAATTTCTGCCAACAGTTCGGAATATTCTATGATGGCATCCGTTTCAAGGGCGGTTACTATGGATAGCATTGTCAACAACTACATTGAGCAAAATAAAAAATGTAATGTAGTGTGCCTCGGGTGCGGTCTTGAGACTATGGCTTGGCGTGTTTGTGACGGTGCACACTTTTACGAGGTAGATTTCCCTTTGGTAATTGAAGGCAGAAAAAACATTTTAGGTGCAAAAGAAAACGAGACTTTAATTTCGGGCAATGCATGCGAAATTGATTTGTCCGAACACATAGACACCTCTTCACCCACATTGTTTGTTGTTGCCGGGGTGTTTCAATATTTTAACGAAGCCGATGTTTTGTCGCTGATAAAAAAACTTCAACAACAATTTACAAATGCACAACTTCTTTTCGACGCAACCAACGAAACAGGCATTAAATATGTCCAAAAATATGTTGCAAAAACAGGTAACCAAAACGCAATGATGCATTTTTATATAAATAATCCGCAAGAGTTCGCAAACAAAGCCAATGCACAAATTTTATCTGTAAGCGGATTTTATGACAAGGCTAGAAGACAATTGAAAAGCAGCTTAAAACTATTCACAAAAATCGCAATGAAGGTTGCCGACGAAAAAAAACGTACTATAATAATTCATTTAAAGTTATAAAATTATTAACACACATATTATTCTTACTACATTTTTACGGCACTACAAACATATTAAAGGGCAACACACTAAATATATTTGTTGACAAATTCAAATAAAAGAATTAAGATAAATTCGTTAGCATATGCTAACTAAGCGGCGGTTTTTTGTTGGTTGTACAGAGGAGTATAAAATACAGTTAGCCGACGCAAACTTGCTTGATTGTGGGGGAAATAACATATATAGCTATTGCAGAACGCTTTATCCTAATACTTGTTCTGCTACCTCCTTTAAAAAGGAGAGAAGGGAGGCCTTTCATAAGAAAAATACACATTAGGTTGCAAAATGCATTTTAGCATTAAACAAATATTTTATTTCAAAAAAAGAAAGGACTTAAAAAACATGAAAAAAACAAAATTTATTGCTTTGGCCGTTGCCGTTTTGATGATTGCACTTTTTGCAATATCGTGCTCACCCGCAGAACCGGCAGCTAAGAACCGGCTCCCGCAGCAACCGAGGCTCCTGCCGAAGAACCGGCCGAAGAGCCGACAGAAGCACCAATAGAAGAAGAACC
>CAYJNC010000314.1:1263-2665 GCA_964371185.1 uncultured Christensenellaceae bacterium | reverse complement strand
CAAGGTCTGCAATAGAAGAAGTTTGCGAATGTATAGGGAAAGTGGTTTTAGAACACAGAAATACGACTCTGACATTGTTTTGCGTAAATCGAAAAGATGAGAAGGTAAAAAATATACTCCTGCAAAACTTGTGTTCGGTTACGGTAGTACCCATTGAGCAGGAGAATGTTTTTGAAGAACGTGCAAAAGCATATTTGCGTATGCTAACAAAAGAATATGGAATAAAAGGGAACGTTACTCTATATAGTAAAATTGAAAAAGACACGGGGTATCCGATTTCCGAGCTAAATATGATATTTCATGAATGGTACGATATTCAGTTGCGAACGAAAGTTTATCCGCAATATTCTCATCTTGCCACCACAAAGAAAATGATTGCCGATGTAGCGGCTAAGGGTTGTGCAATAGAAGAGTTAGAGAAGATGATTGGGCTTTTTGAGGCAAAAACGGTCATACACCGTGCGCTTGATTTTTATAAGGCAAAAAAACTGTTTGCGGATAAGGGTTTTGCAAGGGAGAGCCCGGCTATGCACATGGTTTTCACAGGCAACCCGGGGAGTGCAAAAACCACTGTTGCGAGGTTGTTTGCACGAATAATGAAGGATAACAATCTATTGCCGGAGGGTGCTTTGCACGAGGTTGGTCGTGCTGATTTAGTGGGTAAATATGTTGGGTGGACGGCGCAAATTGTGAAAGCAAAATTCCGTGCCGCAAGAGGTTCGGTGCTTTTTATAGATGAAGCGTATTCTCTGGTAGACGAAAGAGGTGGACTGTATGGGGATGAAGCAATAAACACAATTGTTCAAGAAATGGAAAACTGCCGCGGAAACACCATCGTTATTTTCGCCGGATATCCAGATAAAATGCAAGAATTTCTTGCTAAAAACCCCGGGTTGCGTTCAAGGATTGCTTTTCACGTACCGTTTGCCGACTATAATGCGAATGAGCTTTTTGAGATAACCGAACTTATGGCGGCGAAGAAAAAGATTACACTCGATAAAGATGTTAAGAGCAAACTTCTGCCGATTTTTGAAAGTGAACTTAATTCTCAAGATTTCGGGAATGGTCGTTTTTCAAGAAATTTGTTTGAAGGTGCTCTACTAAAGCAAGCATCAAGGCTTGTTTCAATGAATGTTGATAGCGTGAGCAAAAAAGACGTGCGTACATTGCTTGCGGAAGATTTTGAAATGCCGGCACAAAGGCAAAAGAGTACGGAAATCGGATTTCGGTAGCGAATATTTGATTATAAAAGATAATTATATGTTAGCTTGCAAGAAAATTTATGAGTTAACCTGTATATTAAAATGAAAGGGTGAAAGAATATTAATAGCGAACAACTATGCAAGGGGATTTTCTGGATTAAAGATTTGAAATCCCCAAAAGCAAAAGAAAACATTTATAT
>CAYJNC010000314.1:0-1253 GCA_964371185.1 uncultured Christensenellaceae bacterium | reverse complement strand
CCTTGGAAAGGTAGCGAACAGTCTTTGGTTAAATTCAAAAAAGGGCAATAATATGAACCATAAAAAAACATGGGAAACACTGCTCAACGTTGAAAGCAAACCATATAATTATTACCCGAGGGGTCGGGTTGAAAAATGCGAATAATAGGGTGGTAATATTTTTAAACCCTCGTTTAGCGGTTGAAAAAATTGTTGAACATATTAAGAAAACTTATGGTTTAAACGAGAAAAATGGCATTGCATCTGTAAAGATAGTTTCCGACGGCTCCTTTCACTATAAATGTTATTTGGATAGGTAAAAGTGGAAATATTTTATATTATTTCGTGTCAATAAAATTTTTTAATAAGTTATTATACGCTTCTCGTGCCTCGCCACTAAGACGTGCAGAGGGGTGGGGTGCGTATATAACTTTAACAGTGAGTTTTATAGCCATAAAAGTATAGTCAATAATATCATTAAGTTTACTTTCTATATCTTGCTTCTTGGCTATAATTCTATGATTTTTTATTTTATTATAAAAATCTTCGCCGAAATTGTCTTTTATGTGTTCGTCATAACCCTTACCGCATACTAAAGGAATATGGGTGGGCCGTAGAATATTCAGTTCGTGCATAAAAATATTCTGCGTTTTACC
Organism: uncultured Christensenellaceae bacterium; assembly: GCA_964371185.1. Lineage (GTDB taxonomy): Bacteria > Bacillota > Clostridia > Christensenellales > Christensenellaceae > CAYJNC01. The sequence goes on along the minus strand of CAYJNC010000314.1, from coordinate 618 downwards.
GTCGAACTCGAAAGGCAGGTATAACTTTTTATATTCGTCTGTTCTTTTGTCTTCCTCATCTTTCACATAAGATTTATTAAGGTTATTTACAAGAACTTTTTGAACATCTTCTATCGGCAAGTTTGTATTATAATCATCTATCCCGCACAACAATAACCGTGTTTTAAGAAAATATTCAATATCGGCTTTGCCGTTGGCAATTTTTTTTTCGTAATCGGAATAGGCCTTTTGTTGCGCTTCCACCTCAGCAACGCTGTTTTCTATCATATTTACAAAGCGTTTTTCGTTAGTGTTTGCTTCCTTTCCAAACATCATAATTCGGACGTCTGAATTCCAAATTTTTTCATTTACGGTTAAAAGCTGTGGTTCGTTCAATTCTTTGCTAATATTTTTATCTTCTAAAAATTTAAACCAAGCTACATACAATTCTTTTAATTTGCTATTCATTATTGTTCTCCTTATAAAATTATTCATATTATGACTTTCATGTGAAGTTATTTATATATAATCACCACTTTAAATACTAAACAAAGTATACTGTTGTTTATGTACACTTTTTAACCCATAGTTATTATTATAATTTATTGATATAAAACGAAGGGGTTCATAAAAATGCAA
>CAYJNC010000313.1:0-2670 GCA_964371185.1 uncultured Christensenellaceae bacterium | reverse complement strand
AAAACAGCGGCAATTAAAAGCATTATCAGACCGGCTTTTTTGTCTATCAACCGCTTAGGATTAAAATTCTCGAGTCTTAGTTGCGCCAAAGGTTTTTCGGTGCTTTTTTTGCTCGAATCCGGCGATTTAATTTGCTTTTCCGCCTTAATATATTCGATTTTTTTAGTGTCATTCGGTTTAAGTGCCAGCATTGTTATTACGTAAATCGTATACACATAGATTGCGACGGCAACCACCGATAACACAATCATAATTTCTGTCGGTATCCAAACTTGATAGTAATACAGTGAAATTGCTTGTTGCGTGAGCGATACCCCAAACAACAAGGAAGAACAAAGCAACAATCGTTTGTCCTTAATTAAAATATATCCCACCAATAAAAGTATGGGTACGGGATATAAATAGCGCTCGTGCATTCCATGCACAAAGCCAAACACGCACATTATTATAAACGCCGCCAACACAAACAAGAACTTTTTGCTTGGGTTTTTTATGTATAACCATAGCGCATAAACGCAAATTACCGCCACAAAAACATAACCCCACACATTAAGAGACAATCCTAAGAAAGAATAGTCCGCCGCATTCAAAAAGTTAAGACCGGCCATAGAATATACGTTTAGGGCGTTAAGCGACGCTTGAGGGTATGAGCCTATTGTCTCAAGCGTTCGGTCTACCAACCACAAAGGTTCTTTTCCTGCTCCAAACGGCAAAGGCACTATAAAAAAGACAGCCAAAGCAGCGCCTAACGCTATAAGCAAGGTTAGCAATGGTTTTAATTTTTCCTTTGATACCACAATGTTTCTGATAAACACAAAAAGAAAAATAGGAGCTATCATAATCGCCTGCGGTTTCAGCAAAAAAGCCAACATAAAAACAACCGCCGCCCAAACAAGTTTTTCTTTGTATAGTAAATATATTGTTGCGATTATGGCAATCGTGACCAATACGTCTACTTGTCCCCAAACGGCAGAATTAATCATGACCGCCGGGTTTAACATTATAAACGCACCCATAAGCAACCCTAAACAACCGTTAGATTGTTTTTTTGCCCAAACATACAGTATGCAAGCCAAAATAACGTCTGCCAAAATCGCCGGCATCCTCACCATAAGGCCATAATCGGCGCTTGCTACGTCTACCGAAAAAACGTCTCTCAAAAAACCGATAAAAGACAAAACATATATATACAATGGCGGATAGTCTGCAAAAAATTCTCCACTGTAAAAATTATCGTAACCACCCGTGTAGGCGTTGTCTGCCCACACCCTAAAACAATTCACGTCAGATTCGTACCCGGGCAGTGTTTGACCAAGCGCTACCCTAACTATGAACCCTATACAGATTATAATAACAAAATAAATTAAAGTAGATTGCTCTTCTTTAATACTCAGTTTGTTTTTTTGCATTTTAGATAAGTATTGCATCGCAATTAAAAATATTATTCCGACAAAAATAAATACCAACATAACTTGCCGCTGTTGTTCCATATAATCTCCCGTCCGCTTAAAAAGCGTTTTTAATATAATTTAATTTAAAACCATCTTTTTGTTTATATACCTCAACAACATCAAAACGCACATTTCTACCTTCAAGTGGGTTTAATACAACGTATTCCGTTGCCGTATGCTTAATTCTTTCAATTTTTGTTGACGAAACAGCCTCCGCCGGAGTGCCGAATTTATTGCCGGACCGTGTCTTGACCTCTGCAAAAACAACTGTATCTTCGTCCTGTGCAATAAAATCTAACTCCCCCTTGCTTCCGCGAAAATTCTTCTCAAGTATGACCATTCCCAAACTTTTTGCATGTTCACAGGCAAATTCTTCGCCCAAATTCCCTAAAATTTTATTGTTCATTTTCAAAAAATTTCCTTAAGAAAGTTTTTCTGTGAATGCTTAGTGCACCAAACTCTTTTAATGCCGCATAATGCTTAGGCGTACCATATCCCTTATGACTTTCAAATCCATATTCGGGATATTGCTTTGCATATTCTATCATCATGCGATCCCTTGTTACTTTTGCAACAATAGACGCCGCCGCAACCGTATAGATTTTTGTGTCGGCTTTTATCACCGCCGTATATGGCAACTCTGTGTTAATGTTCATTGCGTCGGTATAAACGTGATCCGGGCGTGTTTTCAGGCCGCATAGCGCACCTTCAAAAGCCTTTTTTGTTGCCTGCAATATGTTTATTTCATCTATTTCTTTTGGTTCTATTATGCATACGGAATAATCTATTGCCTTTTTAGTTATCTCTTCAAATAAAACTTCTCGCTTTTTTTCGGATATCTTTTTAGAATCGTCGACTCCTAAAATTAAATCGTCGTGCGGCATAATAACGCAAGCCACAACAACCGGTCCCGCTAAAGGTCCTCTACCCACTTCGTCTATGCCCGCAACAAAGCATTCGCCTCTTTGCCAATGCTCTTGCTCGTATTCTGTCATCAGTAAAAGTTTTTCCTGAAGCTTCTCTTCTCTTTTTCCCATTATTCTGTCGGAGGTATCTCTAGTGAAATACGCCCCATCTTTCCGTTTTTAAATTCGTCTAACAATGTTTTTGCGCCCCTGTCGGTGTCATAGACACCTCCTCGCAACAAAAAGCCTCTGCTTTTACAGATATCATTTAATATTTCAAAGGCATCTTCGTGCAGCTCTTCTAGTTTATATCT
>CAYJNC010000312.1:0-2674 GCA_964371185.1 uncultured Christensenellaceae bacterium | reverse complement strand
GTGATAGATTATTTTCGTGCGAGAAAAATTGTGTGTGAATTGCCGGAAAATTTTGAGTATGTAGATAGTTATGCCCAAGATATGATGAAAGAAGATTCGTTAGAGAGCCTGGCCGATGCGCTCGAGAATCTGGATGAACGGTTAAGAGAAATTGTGATATTGCATTATTTTAAAGAATTTAGCCTGAAAAAGATTGCCGAGCTTATGGAAATGTCGTATGCAAATGTGAAGTTGCTACATAAAAAAGCGTTGATGCAGATGAAAAATTTGATCTGATGATAGGTGTGTGAATCTATTCATATATATTTCTCGTAGAATCAGAAAATATAAATAGGAATGTTTGTCGTATTTTTAGCATATATAATTTAGTTACAGAACAACACAATAAGGAGGTAATTATGGAACGTTACGCATGGAAAGCAAGGGTACTGCCGGGAATGCTTGATGAATATGTTAGAAGGCATGACGAACTTTGGGAAGAAATGAAAACGGTATTATCCGAGGCGGGTATTAGCAATTACACTATTTGGAATGTGGACGAGCATCTTTTTGGTTATTATGAATGCGAGAGTGTTGAATATGCCGCAAAAGTACAGGCAAACAGCGAAGTTGTTGGTCGGTGGGACGAGTATATGAAGGATGTTATGGTCATGGAATTTGACGAAAAGACGGGAGCACAACCGCTTATGAAGCAGGTGTTTTTGTTTGAAGGAAACGAAAAATAATAATTTAGTTGGTCTATAAAAAAGGTAGGGGCATTAGTTGTTTTGTCTTATCCCGATTTGTTTATCCGGGTGGTCGGATTTTTGCAAGTTTTATTTGAGTTGCAATCCGAGATACTATTATGAATAAACCTACTCGGACACAGTTTATGACTGTTCGTAATTGTTGAATTGATATATTAGAGCAGGTGTGTTCATGTATTTAAAATTGGGCGTTGGTATTGATTTGTAATGAAGGGTGTATGATGTTATTACAGGTAAAATCGGCAGTATAAAAAGTGTTGATAAGCCGATTTTTTTGCAATGAAACATGACAATTTAATTTATATAGATAGGAAACTATTTTGTTTGCACAGAAGGTGTATTAATATGCCGAATGGATAAAATATTGGGATAATAAAATAAGAAGGAAATTATGAAAATAGAGATAAGAAAAGCAAGTGATAATGATAAAAATGCTGTTTTGGCACTTGGAAGAATAAGGCAAGCAATGATATGAAATATTAGTTTTATTAAAAAGGAGGTGCTTATGGATTATTTTAAAAACAGAAAAAATGTTGATTTATACACCGATATGGTGGTTGGCAGTGATAATAGTTTTGTTATAAGCGAATTGAAAAAAGTGCTTCCCGCCGGATCGGAAATATTGGAAATCGGAATGGGCACGGGTGCGGATACGATTGCATTGTCTGAGGATTATAGTGTTATAGGTAGCGACAGTTCTGAGTTTTTTATTGAGGATTTTAAAAAGAAAAGCGATATTGAGGTGATGTTGTTAGATGCGGTGGATTTTGATATTAACCGCACCTTTGATTGCATTTATTCTAACAAGGTTTTGCAACATTTGGCAAAAAGTGATTTTGTTAAATCGCTTAAAAGACAGTGTAGGCATTTAACGCATGACGGCATGATATTTGCAACTTTATGGGCGGGCGAACATAGGGAAGAATATGAATTAGACGGACAAATAAGATTTGTATATTATGATGAATTTACGTTAAGGCAACTTTTACCGGACGAGCTTAGAATAGCGCAAATAATTTACTATTCGGAATTTGAACCGGACGATTCGCTGATTTTAATACTTAGCAGAGCATGATAAAATCATAAGTTTAAATTAGGACTAAACATAAAATTATTTTTTTATGTTTAATGTTGTCGTTTTTGTGAAATGATAAAATTGTCAATATACGTATGCGAAAAAGTGGCGTTTCATGATAAAGAGAAAACCAATCGCTTGCGGACGGCGTAGCCTTGCCGCAAATTACGGTTGATGTGGTGGTTGGTGGGGTGAAACTTGTTGAAGATGTTGATTATGTTGTGAGTGATAATTTGGTAACAGATGCAGGAAATTATACGCTGACATTTACCGGTAAGGGTAACTATGGTGGTTTTGTAGATGTTAATTTCAGTGTGGTGTGCTGTAGGCGGTATTGTTTTTGACAAGCGATTATAGTTTTATCCGCATAAGACGAAAAAAGATAGATTGACAACAGTATATATTTGAAATAAAATATAATATATACTTGTAAAAATAGAAAAGAGTTAATATAATGAGAAAAAAACTATTAGCATTAACTGCAACTCTCGTATTTGTTTTGATGATGTTTGTGGCAAACATTCCTGTTGCGTTTGCGGCGGAAAGTTTTAGCGTCGTTGTACCCACGTTTGACCCATTGGGTAAAAACTACACGCAACCTGCAGAACAAGAAATAGTGATAACAAACACAGGACCGGAAGACATACACAACGCTGAAATAAAGTTAGCTTTGGGTGATGTGTTTACGCTGGTAGATGCGGGTGTGGAAGTGATAGAAATCTCCGGTATTACTATTAATCGGGGGGACAGTTATATTGTTAAAATACAGATACAGGCATATGACCCTGTAGAAATTCGCTTTTTTGGAACATATGAAGACGTATTGACGGTTAGCGGCGGTGGCGAAACTATT
>CAYJNC010000311.1:0-2678 GCA_964371185.1 uncultured Christensenellaceae bacterium | reverse complement strand
TGAAACAAACATCTATTAACGGTGTTGTTGCAATCGGTATGACATTCGTAATTATCTCGAGCGGTATCGACCTTTCTGTAGGTTCGGTAGTTGGTTTTTCGGGAATCGTGGCTGCATTGCTTATGGCGGCAGGTTGGCCGATAGCAGGTGCTGTTGCGGTAGCAATCGCAGTTAGCGCAGGCGTAGGTATTGCAAACGGCGTGCTTATACACGACGGTAAAGTTCCTCCGTTCATCGCTACACTGGGTACCATGACAATTGTACGTGGTATTATAATGTTAATTTCCGATGCCAGAACAATATCCGGTTTGCCGGACGAGTTTATTAATTTCTCGACTTCGACAATCGGTGGAAACGCAGAAGTAGACGGTTTCCCGTCGCTTGCAATCGTATGGATAGTAGCAGTAATTGTGGCATTGCTTATATTAAAATTCACAGTGTTTGGCAGAAACGTATTTTCTATCGGTAGTAACGAAGAAGCAACTCGTTTGTCGGGTGTTAACATTCGTTTAAACGTTATCGGCATATATTTAACAAGTGCAATCTGTTCTGCTATTGCAGGTATTATGCTTGCATCAAGAACAGGTAACGGCTTGCCGAGTGGTGGTACGGGTTATGAATTAGACGCAATTGCGGCTGCCGTTGTTGGTGGCGCAAGCTTGTCGGGTGGTGAAGGTAGCATACTCGGTACGGTTATCGGTGCGCTTATTATGCAAACATTGCGTAATGGTGGTAACTTGCTTGGCGTTAATGCCTTCATATTGGAAATTTGTATTGGTGCACTTATAATTGTGGCAGTACTTATAGACAAAGCAAAAAATAAATAAGAAACAACAGATAGCGGATTTTTGGGTGACGCACATCACAAGCTGCGTTACCCGGAAATCTTTTTTTAAAGAAATAAGAGAAAAATTTAGGGGATTGATCTACTTATAGTGATAGAGTAATAATTAGGGTGAATACCAAAGCAACAGAGGATGATTATATGACAAAATATTTAATTGCGCATGACTTGGGAACATCGGGAAATAAAGCCACATTGTTTACAACTCAAGGTGAACATGTGAGAAGTACGGTGGCAAGTTATGCAACGAACTTTTTTAATTCCAATTGGGCGGAGCAAAACCCTAATGATTGGTGGAAGGCAGTTTGTGAATCTACAAAAGAATTAGTACAAGGTATAGATTTATCTAAAATAGCGGCAATTTCTTTTTCCGGCCAAATGATGGGCTGTTTGTGTGTGGATAAAGAGGGCAATCCGTTAAGAGACCACTTGTTGTGGGCAGATTTGCGTTCGACCGATCAAGAAAATTTTTTGAAAGAAAGCATAGATCCGTTTGAGTTTTACAATATTACCGGGCATAGACCGAGTTCTTCTTATACGCTGACGAAACTTTTATGGGTTAAAGATAACCAACCGGATATCTATAAAAAAACATATAAAGTTCTAAACGCAAAAGATTATATAATACTTAAGATGACAGGCAAGTTTGTTACGGATTATTCAGACGGAACGGGAACAAATGCGTTTGATATTAACAAATTTGAATGGTCAAGCAAGGTGCTTGATGCGGTGTCGGTCGACGAAAATTTATTTCCGGATGCGGTAGAATCTACCTGCGTTGTGGGAGAATTAACAAAATCGGCAGCCGATTTATGTGGTTTAATATCCGGAATACCGGTTGTTGCGGGTGCGGGAGATGGCACCAGTGCAACGGTTGGTTCGGGTTCGGTTTCAAAGGGGGTTACATATAACTGCCTTGGTTCTTCCTCTTGGATAGGAATAACGGCAGACAAACCCGCACTTGACAAAGACATGTGTATTTTTAACTGGGCACATGCCGTGCCTAAAATGGTTGTTCCGTGCGGAACGATGCAGGCGGCGGGAAACTCATACGCATGGATGAAAAGAGAACTGTGCAGGGAAGAGAGCCTTATTGCAAAATACGAGGGAAAAGACGTTTATGAACTCATAAATGAGCAAATAGGCAATGGAGATGTAGGTTCTAATCAATTGTATTTCTTACCTTATCTAATTGGTGAAAGGTCTCCGCGATGGAACCCAAATGCGAGAGGTGCTTTTGTTGGTTTAACGATGGAACACACACATCAGGACATGTTAAGAAGTGTAATAGAAGGGATTGGCATGAACCTAAAAATCATACTCGACACTATGAAACAATCTTTAGAGATAAAAGAGATGATAATTTTGGGAGGGCTTGCAAAATCTGAGGTTTGTTCGCAGATTTTTGCGGATATTTATGGTTTGGATGTGTTGCCGTTAAACCATTTAGAAGAGGCAACTTCGATTGGTGCGGCAGTGTGTGCGGGCGTTGGTGTCGGCGAACTAAAAAGTTTTGACGAGGTCGGAAAGTTTGTTTATCCGGTCAGGACGTATAAGCCTAACGGCGATAATCATAAAAAATATTGTGAAATGTTAAGCATCTTCGATGCTTCTTATTACGGTTTGGTAGATGCTTACCAAAAAATAGCCGACTATAAAAAATAAGACAGGTGGATAATATGAAAAAAATTGTTATGTTTGGAAGTTATGTTGCAGATTTAACCGGAACGGCTCCTCATTTGCCTGTGCCGGGCGAAAGTGTTATTGGTGATTTTTTTAAGACGGGTTACGGCGGAAAAGGTAGTAACCAATGTGTGGCGGCACATAGGGCGGG
>CAYJNC010000310.1:0-2702 GCA_964371185.1 uncultured Christensenellaceae bacterium | reverse complement strand
CCGAATGAATTTTACGAAAACCCACCCGGCCGTGCCGATTTGTTTTCACTCTACGGCTTAGACCTATCGTATTATACCGCAGAATTCAAAAGCGCACTTCTTCCCACGGTTGATTCAATAGTAGACCTTGTCTATGACAACGATGCTGCCGATAACATTTTCTCGTTGGCTACCTATACTTATGATTGCACCAGCAGCGAGAATGCAACCGATTTTACTGACGATACAAGGCGCCCTCTGACTTCCTTATTTGGCGCACCGATAGACCAAGCCCCGGAATTTTTGGTAAATATTGCAAACAAGGCTCCCTACCTATATTTCCCAAAAGAAGCATATGTATTTGAAGCGACAGAAAATAAATACATAATAATTTACAACGAAGATGAATATACTTATTTAAGTATAGTAAATTTAGCAGAATAATTAAAAAACAAGAAAGTGGGTATTGAATTATGAAGAAAATTTTTTTAACGGTAGTAGCTGTGTTTTTAAGTGCATTTTTGCTCGTATCGTGTAGCCCTTTTCAAGTAGCCGCCGATATGTTAACAGATGCCACAAACACAATTAACGAAAACAACAACTCTGCAGGCGATGACGACATTTCGGATAACGACATAATAGAAGGTTATCCGGACGACGACTTTACAGACGAAATCTTTATTAATGAGCAAATAGACCCTCTTAACATGTATTACACCATTTACGAAAGCCCTAATGACCTTCCCGCAGAATTTACTGAAGACGAAGATGCGGCAGAATACATGAAAACAAACTATTCTTTTGATTCACAAGTTTTCAAGTTAGATGATATAACCGTAAAAAACGACTCTACCTCTTCTTATCTGCAAATTATTTTCAATGAAGAGTACGAAGAGGACGATTATTTTATTGCAGAATACGGCTATCAATTCGATTCGGCCGAAGAAGCGGCAGAGTTGCTTAACCAAGCACAGACGTCCGCGGGCAATATGTTTAGCGAAGAAACAGAGTTTGCAAAAGAAGTGGTTGAAGAATTAGCATTTTCCCTACCCTTCTGGAAAATTGACGAAAATGCAACCGTCTACAAAATGAACACCCCCACAAGATACCTATTATTATATAGAATAGACGAGTGGGTTTATGCCGATTTCATTAACGTGCCGAAATATTTAGACGAAGACGATATTTCCGACGACATAGCAACAGACGAACCGGCAGATGAAGACGATGCGACTCAAGACTATGTAGACGAGGTAGACCCACTACACCTTTCTTTCGGTAATTACACAAAAGAAGACTTTGATAACGACATGTATATGTTAGACTATCAAATTATGGATCATCTGTCTATAGGATATGACGTAGATTTGTCTGTATATGTGTCTGACCAATTCAACATCGATGCAGACGCAGAATATGCTGATGTAAGCGTAATATTCAACGACTCGGTAGAAACAGACAACTTTGTTATTGCAGAATATGGGCTAACATTTGCCGACGAAAATGAAGCACAAGAATATGTTGATGAGTCTATGCTACTTGCACAAGCGTTATACGGCGACGAAATAGAAGAACCGGGTCCTTTGTTAGGAGTTATTGAAACAGAATTCCCCTATTTTATGGTAGGCGACGATATCCATGTTTATGACACCGGAGACAACCAAAAATTTGTTATTCTTGACAGTGCGGGAATTTACACCTACACTTCCATAATTGATTTTAGCGTAATCTCCGACAAATAACGGTAATAAAACATTATATATTCAACGGAGGAAACCAAATGAAAAAATTGTTTGTTGCAGTGTCTGTTGTTTTGTGTATGTTCATCTTAATGGGTTGTAATGTGTTTGACCTGTTTAGCGAATTTTCTAATAATGCCTACACACAAAACACGCAAGACACGCAAAACGTGCAATCTACTCAAACGGATAATGCTGAATTTTTAGAGATGATTGACCCCTATGGCATAATATTAGAAGAAAGCATACCCTTGTCAGAATTGCCACCGGAGTTTATTAGCGACGAAATTGCCGAATCAGACATATATTACTACCAAGGCATCAACGTTCACTACATGACAAGCGCATTTCGCAGCGAAATCATAGGTGTAACGAACGCTTATTTAGACTTGGTTTATACCAATAAGTTCTCCGAATCAAATTACAATATCGGCGAGTATTGGTATATGTATGAATCTAACGGACAGTCGGAAGATTTGTACAACCAAATAAACTCTTTTTTCATGAGCATACTTTCTAATGAAACACGCGACAAACAGGCGGTCTATAACAATTTAAGCGAAGCACTACCAAATTGGTATTTCTCCGAAATGTCAAAGGCATACTACCTTTCCGACAATAAATATTGTGTTGTAGACGTAATAGAAAACACGGTGTATTTAAGCATCGTAAATACACATGGCATTTAGTCTAATTTTATAGTATAATTATTTAGCAGTGCAAAAGCTATTAGGTTTTTGCACTGCTAAAATATGTTTAAAGATTATTGGTAGGTTATCTATGAATCAAAAAAAAGCAAAGTATGTTGTGAAAAGAGGCAGGCTGATAGGCCTTATAGCCGTTGTAGCGGCGATAGTAGTTGCAATAAACATTTTCCTAATGCCACAAAGATACTATAACAAAGCGGTACAATTAGTTGCGGAATCGGACTATGTAGGTGCTATTGAAGCATATAGGAAGGCAGGAAATTATGCGGACAGCGAA
>CAYJNC010000309.1:0-2708 GCA_964371185.1 uncultured Christensenellaceae bacterium | reverse complement strand
AGAAAGTCCGATTTATGAAATTTTGTCGAACGGGCTTGCAGTTTAAGGCAAAAACGCAAGTCAAGTCTATGAAGTTGCGAAATTATGACTTTTTTCAACACACCCATTTATATGTTTTATCGTACAAAATTACATAAATTAAATACTTTTATGTCAATCTGTTGTATTTTTTCGGTATTAAAACATAGCAAAGACCTGCCGATAATATCATGAACGCAAAAAATGTCCAATAGGCGGTTTCTACCGAAGACAGTTCAATCAACACGCCTGCCAATACCGGTCCGAGCAGTATTCCCGCACCGAACAGTGATTGATATATACCCGTCGCCATACCCCTTTGCACCGCCGGCACACAGCGTATAACACAGCCCGCAAGCGCAGCTTGCGTTATGCCATAACATATTCCGCTTATTACTTGCATAAGATATATGCTTACCATATTTGTATAAAAAAGCGGAATACACGAAACCGCACCCAACGCAAACGAAATCGCCATGGTGTTAATTCCGCCGATTTTTTTGTAGGCTTTTGTTCCCACAAACAACGAACTGACGCTAACCGATAAAAAGAATACAACCATTAGCATTCCAAGTTGCAAACTGTTTGCGCCCACTTCTTCCGCCACCACTTGTGTGAAAGTCGTGGGTATGGCAAAACAAAGCAATTGCGATAATATTGCTAAGATTGAAAAAAATATCAATTCCTTGTTTTTAACAAGCAAAAGCTGTTCTTTTAATGATCGCTTGCCCAAAACTTCCTTCTTAGGCTCTTTTAATCGGAACATTAAACACAAGCCGATAACTCCTGTTATGAGGGCAACAACAAACGTTGCCTCGTACCCGAAAAATTGTGCGATAAATGCACAAAGCAACGCCGCCACAACTTTGCCGATGTTTGCCGAAGCCGAAATCACACCCTGAGCCTTGACTTGCTTGTCTTCATCGTTATATTTTGCATAAGACGCCGAAACTATAACCCACCAAGCGGCCGCCGCACCGGCTAATGCACGCCCGACAATAACCCATACCACGCTGTGCAAGAACACAAAGACAACTGCCGATAATATCATGATGCTAAAACCAATTATCAGCAATAGTTTGTCTTTTCCTATTTTATCCGATATAAAGCCGAGCGGTATCCTAAGCAAAACCTGAAACACACCGTATGCACCGCCGATTATCCCGATTGTAAGCGCATTTGCCCCTATCGTTGCGGCATAAGCCGGCAATGTGGGCACATATGCATACATAGACATCCACATGAATGCCGCCGCTAAGTTCATCAACCAAATATTTCTACTCATAATTTATTATTTCTCCCAACTAAAGAATTATATACTTATTTTTAAAAAAAGAAAAGTGGTTGCATAAATATTTATTGACTATCTTTTTTTCGACAATATGCTTTTTTATAGAGATATACATTTGCATACACGGGGATATTCTTATTGGAGTGGCAGTTGTAGCGGTTGGTGTTATAATTATACCGATAATATTGCTTTATTTGTACAATTCAATCGGTGTATACACCATAGCAAAGCGCAGAAGAAAAAAAGCAGATACCCGGTATTCGGATACCTGCTTTTTTATAGCTTTACTTTTTTTAGAATTTATTTCTGTCGCCGTAGCGGGTGTTCTTTGTTGTAGTCGGCTTAGCCTCCGGCGTTTCAACATGCAATTGCCTTCTTTGTTGCGGCTCCGGCTGACGTTCTACCGGGCGTGCATGTTGCTCAATTGTCTCCCTCGGCATTTGCGGCCTTTGTTGAGGCTGTTGCGGCCTTTGTTGAGGTTGTTGTGGCCTTTGTTGTGGCTGTTGTTGGTATTGCTGTTGCGGCTGTTGTTGTGGCCTCTCTTGATACTGCTGTTGCGGCTGTTGTTGGTATTGCTGTTGTGGCTGTTGTTGAGAAACCGGTTTTTTATAGGTCGGCTGTTCTTCTCTGTATGTCGGCCTTTGTTGCGGACGACCATTCGGCCTTCCGTTTCTGTTTTGTGTTGCCGCACCACCGGATTTTCCGGCTTTGCTGTTAACAGAAGAATATCCCCCACCTTTAGGACCGTCGTTGTTTCCTTTACGCATGTAGTAGAACAAGAAACCACCAACCGCGCCTGCCGCTATAATAATTATTATAAGTATTATCTGCCAAGTTTCCATTCCGCCGCCGCTTTCACTAACGGTTATGGTTGCGGCATCTGTTTTAGATTCTACTACAGTGCCGTCCGGAAGTTCTGCCGAAACCGCAAAAATATAATCTGTCGTTTGCAAAACATTCAGTGATGCTTCCACCATTTGCTCGCCACCTGCCGGTAACGACGGTACAGAACCGAGTGTTATTTTTTGCGGTGTTGCCTCTTGCGCTTCTTCCCCCTCTGCAATAACCGTGCTTTCAGCCGTTACTACAATATTGGTTAATTCTTCTCCACTCATATTAGTCACAAGAAATTCTACCGGCAAGTCTCCGGCTTCTTCCATTTGTGTTACCAAGCTGACATCTATTTTTACAACATTTTGCGGATTAACGCTCGGCGCCGGTGTCGGCTCTTCTTCAAGCGTAATAGAAACCACGTTAGATTGTTGTGTTATTGTTTCTCCGTCTTCGCCTTTTGCAGTCGCAACAAAACTATGCTGCGCCGTCGTTGTGATAGGCATAGTCACGGTTCCTTGTACCGTTCCGCCGGCCGGAATCGAAGTTCCGTCTAATGTTACGGCTG
>CAYJNC010000308.1:0-2712 GCA_964371185.1 uncultured Christensenellaceae bacterium | reverse complement strand
GCGACATCTTCAATTTTCCCCAGAATTTTTTCAACTAACAAAATTTCTTCCTTTCCGTTAACAACCTTGGACTGCATTTTTTTGCAATCCAAGGCGTTTTTGTTGTATCTGCTATCTTTTTGTAATAACTGTTTTTTTACCAAACTCCCACAAGCATAAGCATTCCGGGAATCCAAGCCGTTACAATACCGCAAAAGATTGCAAGTATGGGAACGAATTTCCCAAGCGGCTTTTTGAAGTTTATTTCTATTGTTGCGGTAAACCATAAAAGCGCCCATAACAACCAAATAATTGTAAATCTCCAGTCGCCATCAAACCCGATGTATGATAGGAACGAGCAGAACACTGCATTTATTCCCACAAATCCACAGTAGAAACCGTAGGGCTTGTTGTCTAAATTAAATAGGTTTATTGCCGCTTGCCATAGGTATGTGAATGCAAAAAGCAAGCCTGTTGCCGCCGCATACCATTGGAAGGTGTCTACCGCCGCAAACCCTGCAGAACCTTGCGGTGTAGGGTCGTAATTACCGTCTACCAAAGTAATTACCTGTACAATAACACCAAGTACGCCCGCAAAAATTTGCATTACGGCTGTAGATTTTTTATCTACCTTTGCAAGTGCGCAATACCCATTTATCATGAGCACCGCACCTACGTATAATAAAACTACTCCTAACATAATTCACCTCTTAAAATAGGTAGTAGAGCTGTGCCATCGGCAAAGTCTCCGCTACGTCGCTCTTGATTGTTTCTCCGTCGACTTTAACCTCGTATGTTTCGGGGTTAACCTCTATTTTAGGTGTTTTGTCGTTAAGAAGGAGATCTTTCTTGCCTATGTTTCTGCAATTTTCAACCGGCAAAATCACTTTTTCAAGCCCATATTGCTCTGCAACACCGGCTTCTATGGCCGCCTTTGAAAGGAAGGTTATGCAAGTTTTGAATTTTGCTTTTCCGTTTGCGCCAAACATATTCCTGTATATAACCGGTTGCGGTGTGGGTATAGATGCGTTTGCATCGCCCATTCGAGAAGCTATTATCACGCCGCCTTTAATTATCATCTCGGGTTTTACACCAAAGAATGCCGGGTTCCAGATTACAAGGTCTGCAAATTTTCCGGCTTCAACAGAACCTACGTGTTTAGAAAATCCCGATGCAATTGCCGGGTTAATTGTGTATTTTGCTACATAACGTTTAACCCTGAAGTTATCGTTATCATTGCCCTTGTCTTCTTCAAGTGCACCCCTTTGCACCTTCATGCTGTGAGCCGCCTGCCAAGTTCTTGTTATAACTTCGCCAACCCTACCCATCGCTTGTGAATCGGAAGACATGATAGAGAATATGCCTTTGTCGTGCATAACATCTTCTGCCGCTATCGTTTCCGGACGAATTCTCGAATCTGCAAATGCAACATCTTCGGGAATCTTGTTGTCTAAGTGATGGCAAACCATAAGCATGTCTAAATGCTCGTCGAGTGTATTTTTTGTGTATGGCATTGTCGGGTTGGTTGAGGCCGGCAACACATTGTCTTCGCCTGCTATCGTGATGATGTCGGGGGCATGTCCGCCGCCTGCACCTTCTGTGTGGAAGGTATGTATTGTTCTGCCGGCAATTGCCGCAACAGTGTCTTCTACACAACCCGCTTCGTTTAAAGTGTCTGTATGGATTGCAACTTGAACGTCGTATTCGTCTGCAACAGTCAGGCAAGTGTCTATTGCCGCCGGAGTCGAACCCCAGTCTTCATGAAGCTTTAAACCCATTGCACCCGCTTTAACTTGTTCTGCTAAAGGTTCTTTTGTAGAGCAATTCCCCTTGCCGTAGAATCCTAAATTCATCGGGTATTCTTCTGCCGCTTCGAGCATTCTTCTTATGTTAAACGGTCCGGGTGTGCAAGTCGTGGCATTTGTGCCTGCCGCCGGGCCCGTTCCGCCGCCTATCATCGTTGTTATGCCGCTATATAACGCCGTTTCAATTTGTTGAGGGCATATGTAATGAATGTGGGTATCAATACCGCCCGCCGTAACTATCATGTGCTCTCCGGCTATTGCTTCTGTGCCTGCACCGATAACCATTCCGGGTGTTATTCCGTCTTGAATGTCAGGGTTTCCCGCTTTGCCCACACCAACAATTTTTCCGTCTTTCATTCCGATGTCTGCCTTAACTATTCCCCAATAATCAATAATAGTGGCGTTTGTGATTACAGTATCAAGAACACCTTCCGCAGAAGTTGCGCTTGCCGAACAACCCATTCCGTCTCGGAGGGTTTTTCCACCACCGAATTTAATTTCATCACCGTATACGGTGTAGTCTTTTTCTATTTGAATAAAAAGCTCTGTGTCGGCCAAACGAACTTTATCGCCCGTTGTCGGCCCGAACATAGAAGCATAATTTTCACCGGTTATTTTTGCCATCTCTACTTTCCTCCCTATGCAAATCCTTTTTGTTTTGCGCTTTTCGCCTTTGCCTGTGCATCACTTTCGTCTACAAGTCTCCCCGAAAGATTGTTAAGCCCATAGGCAAGTTTTTTTCCGCCGAGCTCTACGACTTCAACGCTTTTAACTTCGCCCGGTTCAAAACGAACAGACGTACCCGACGCTATGTTTAATCTGTATCCGTATGCTTCTTTTCTGTCAAATGAAAGCAATTTATTTACTTCAAAGAAGTGAAAATGCGATCCTACCTGAACAGGCCTGTCACCCTTGTTTGTGACGTCTA
>CAYJNC010000307.1:0-2717 GCA_964371185.1 uncultured Christensenellaceae bacterium | reverse complement strand
TAATTAAAGTAGAAAAATTAAATGCTCAAGCAGGCGAAGAAGTAACATTCTCGGCCCTTATGACAGTAGACGGCGATGCTGTTGAAATAGGCGCACCTGTGCTTGAAGGAGTCGTAGTTAAAGGCAAAGTAGTTTCACATGACAAAGCTAAAAAAGTTGTTGTGTTCCACTACAAACCCAAAACAGATTTCCGCAAAAAACAAGGTCACAGACAGCCTTATACAAAAGTAGAAATTACAGAAATAACAAAAGCCTAAAAAGGCACATTTGTTGGGGAGAGACCTCGGCAAAATAAAAACATGAAGACTTGAAATGGTTATACGAACCTATAAAACAGTCTGCAGACAAAAAACCTAAAAAGGAAAGAGGTGTAGTACATTGGCACATAAGAAAGGTGTAGGAAGCTCGAGAAATGGTAGAGATTCCGAGTCGAAACGATTAGGCGTTAAACGTGCAGATGGTCAACAAGTACTTGCAGGTAACATACTTGTTCGCCAAAGAGGAACAAAAATTCACCCGGGCGTAAATGTGGGTAGAGGCGGAGACGACACTTTATTTGCATTAGAAACCGGCGTTGTAAGATTTGAACGCAAGGGCAGAGATAAAAAGCAAGTTAGCGTTTACGCAAACTAAACTGATTTTACTAAAGAGCGGGTTTCCGCTCTTTTTTAATATGCAGATGTTTAAAAAAAGGGAGCTTATATGGAAATAGAATTTTTAAACAACAGTGCGATAATAAAAAACGCCGACGAGTTTTCACCCGAACATATTTTTTTGTGCGGGCAGGCTTTTCGTTTCGACAAGGTAGACGAAAACACGTTTGAAGGTGTTGCGTACGGCAGATATTTGCGTGTGTGTGCAAGCGAAGGTACAATAACGCTTTACCCGACCACCAAGGAAGATTTTTCGCAAATATGGGAAGAATATTTCGATTTTTCTCGAGACTATAATTCTTTGTTCGGTGATTGTGACGACAAAATGCTCCTTTACGGCAAAGAACATGCAAAGGGGTTGAGGGTGTTAAACCAGCAACCGTTCGAGACGTTGATATCTTTCATAATTTCGGCAAACAACAATGTAGTTCGCATCAGAAAAATTATAAAAAATCTATGCGAAAAATTCGGAAAACCTTTTGTGTTTGAAGATAAAAAATACTACGCATTTCCCACGAAAGAAAGTTTGGCAAACGCAACGATAGAGGAATTGACAGAGTGCGGTGCCGGGTATCGGGCGCCGTATATCAAAGAGACGGCACTTTCGATGTGCAATGGCTTTATGTTGCAAGAGCTTGCTTCGTTACCGTATGAACTTGCAAAAAAACAGCTTAGCACTTTAAAAGGCGTTGGGCCTAAGGTTGCAGATTGTGTGTTGTTGTTCTCTTTGCACAAAAAAGAAGCTTTTCCGGCAGACGTTTGGATAAAAAGAGTTTTGAAGGAAGCGTATGGCTTTACAGGCAGTGACAAAGAAGTTTTTGCATTTGCGAGAGGAAAATTCGGCGAGTGTGCCGGCATAGCCCAACAGTATTTATTCTACTACGCAAAAGAAAACTCGCTCGGCAAGAATAAAGAATAAAGCATAAAACAGTTTATTTAAAGTGCAATTTCGTGTATAATTAAATGTGTATCAGGAAAGAGAGATTTTGCAATGAAAATACTTATAGACACGCATACACATACTGTTGCAAGCGGCCATGCGTATTCTACATTAAGAGAAAATGCGATATTGGCAAAAGAAAAAGGGTTAGATGGTTTTGTTTGTACCGACCATGCAAGGTCGATAGAATTTGCCATACCCGAATATATTATTGGAGTTTCGCTTGCGTATGTGCCCGATGTTATAGAAGGGGTACGTATGTTTAAAGGTATTGAGGCGAATATTATTGATTATACAGGTGGAATAGACGTAGAAGAATATTACCTTAAATTCACCGAGTTTGCGATAGCGTCCCTCCACACTTTTTGCATAGAAAGCGGCGGCAAAACAAAAAACACCGAGGCGTTAATCGGCGCACTTAATAACCCGTATGTTGACGTTATCGGTCACTCGGGAAACCCGAGTTTTCCGATAGATGCGCAAGCTTATGTTTTGGAAGTTGCCAAATTAGGTAAATTGGTGGAAGTAAACAACCAATCTTTTAGGGTAAGAAAAGGTTGTTATGAAAATTGCGCTAAAATAATTCAATTATGCAAAAAGCACGATGTTTGCATAACGGTAGCCTCCGATGCGCACAGCTGTTACAACGTCGGAGATTTTGACAACGCAATTGCATTGTTAAAAGAATGCGAGTTTCCAAACGAGTTAATTATTAACTCCGACATGGAAAAGTTTAGCAGATTTATAGAAGCAAGAAAGAAAAGAATAAGCAACATATAATATAAGGAGTATTGGGCGGTAAATTTTGACCGTCGAAAAGAATATGGCGTATAAAACTTTGTATAGAGTGTTTCGGCCGACTGTGTTTGACGATGTATACGGCCAAGAGCACATTACAGACATATTAAAAAAACAAGTGGAAAACAAAACGGTTTCTCATGCCTATTTGTTTTGCGGTTCGAGGGGAACGGGGAAGACGAGCACGGCGAAGATTTTTGCAAATGCGGTCAACTGCTTGACACCAAAAGAAGGCAATCCCTGTAAAGAGTGTGATGTTTGCTTAGAAGTAGAAAACGACGCTATGGTAGACATAGTAGAGATAGATGCGGCGTCTAATAACGGTG